>JAHJIQ010000062.1 GCA_018823285.1 Pseudomonadota bacterium | reverse complement strand
TGGATAACGGCCTTTGCCATCTCCTCATCACGGTTGATGATCGAAAGAGTGGCCTTGTAGACCCGATCCTCGACCTCACCACCCATAGTGATAATCTTGTTCTTGAGCGCTTCGATATCCTTTTCCAGATGATTTCCCATAACCAATGTCCTTTGCACTGAAAATTATTGTTACCCGACAATGTATCCGGTAACGCCATACTATTTAAACGTATTCCCCGAACAACTCCAAACAAAAAAGTGGAACAGGCCGGCTCCCGTTTCAGGCTGACTGAAGCCGGACCGTAAACACGCTCCCCCTTCCGAGTTCGCTGTGCACGGTCACCTGCCCCTTATGGGCCTCAACGATATGTTTTACGATCGCGAGCCCCAGTCCGGTTCCACCCAGCTTCCGGCTGCGGGCCTTATCGACCAGATAAAACCGCTCAAAAAGACGGGTCAGATGCCTGCTTTCAATCCCGGGTCCATTGTCCCTGATGTGAATGGCAACATAATTCCCTTCCCGTCCGGAATCCAGATGGACCGTAGAATGTTCCGGGCTGTATTTGACAGCGTTGTCGATCAGATTGATGAGGGCCTGTTCCAGCAGTGGGGCGTTAACCATCGCCCTGAGATCAGACAGCCCGTGCAGGTTTATTTCAATATTCCTGTCAGCCGCTTTAGCCGAACATACTTCGGCGGCAGACTCAACACAAGCGAGAATCCCCGCGGGTTTCAGCTCTATTTGATCTCTCCGGCCTTCCTGCTCAATCCTCGACAGGGTCAGCAGGTCTTCCACAATGGTCTGCAGACGATTGGCATGCTTGGCGATGATTAAGAGAAAATCCCGGAAATGAGGCTGGCCGGCATCACATTCCTGGAGGAGGGTTTCCACATAGCCCTTGATCGAGGTGATGGGCGTCTTCAACTCGTGAGATACGTTCGCCACAAAATCCCGGCGGAGATTCTCAAGTTTCAGAAGCCGGGTGACGTCATTGATGACGATCAGGGCCCCGATCCTTTTTTCCGCCGGGTCGGTCAGCTGGGCTCCGTGAACCTGCAGGATTTTTTCATCTTCCCGACCGCGATTGAGAAAGACTGTCCCCTCAACCGGTTCGTCCTCATTCAGGGTCTGCCTGATAAAACGGACCAGATCAATGTTCCTCACCACTTCGAGAATATTGCCTCCCTGCAGTTCCAGCTGGTTCACTTCCAGCTGGACGGCCGCCGAATGATTCATATACAGCACCCGTGCCTCAAGATCGCAGGCGATCACTCCCTCGATCATGCTGGAGACCACGGTTTCCAGTTCGTTGTGCTGGGTCTCCACCTTCTCGATTCTCTCCCGGAGCAGGGTCGCCATCCTGTTCATGGCCCGGGCGAGTGAAACAATCTCCTCTGAACCGGAAACTTCGATCCGCCCGGTCAGGTCCCCCGCAGCAAATCTGGCTGCCGCGCTGGTCATCGCTTCCAGGGGCCGGGTAATTTTCTGCGAGGCAAGAAATGCAATACAGGACGTGATCACCGTGACGACGATGATCCAAAACCCGATTTTCAGGAAGAAATCGTTTAATGACTCCCGAACGGTCGTCAACGGAATAGAGGTCCGGATCACCCCGACAATATTTCCGGCCATCCGCATCGGTATCGCGACATAGAGCATTTCCTGGTTGGTGGATGCGCTGTACCTTTGGGAAATACCGGTCACCCCGGCCATGGCCTGCAGGATCTCCGGCCGCTGACCATGGTTGTCCATGGCGCGCGGCTCCCGGGAAGTATCGCTGACAACTTTCCCTTCTGCCGCAATCACCGTGATCCGGGTCTGGGCGTTGCGCCCGGAATCCCTGGTGAAAGCTGCCAGTTCGGGATAGTTCCTGCTGCTGTAAAGATGACTGATCCGTGGTTCAAGAAGTCTGGACTGGGCTTCAAGGTTTGCGGCCATCTGCCCCAGATAGAAATCTCTCAGGGAGACCGAGCCATACCAGGCGATGGACAGCATGGTGCCGACAATAATCAGGATGTAGGCAGGAAAAAGTTGCCAAATTAATTTTGAACTGTGCACAATAAAAAATAAGTGATGGTTAATGGATTTTCAGACCCGCTTCCGGGCAGGAAATGCAACCTGTACGCTAAAAGTGATATCAGAGATTGATTCTTCTGTCATCAGCGCCTGTGTTATTTAATCATATCTTAACACTATCTTAACATTTACCTGTCAGTATGGTTTTTTCTACAGAACCCGAGATGATAAACGCAACATAACACTCAGTTGATTTTCAATGACCTACACCCTCATCATACTGATCCTCCTGGCCTTGAGCACCATTGCTTACCGGGCTGGATCAACCAGGGCCCTTGCGGTGGCAAAAACCGCCGGGGTCGCAAGGCTCCATTCACGCCCCGCCTATTATGGCTTCCTGGTCTCCCTGTGGTGCGGCGTCCCGGCCTTCCTGCTGCTCCTGACCTGGATGATCTGCGAACCGGTGGTCGTTGATGATCTGATCGTCGCCGGTTTACCTGAGAAGATCCAGTCCCTTCCCGAGAACAGACTCAATCTGGTCGTGAACGATATCAAAAATCTGGTTGACAGCAAAATGGTCTCAGGAGAAGTCAATGAAGAGATCAGTAAGGCTGCAGATCATTACCGGAAGCTGAAAGCAACCAGCCGGGAACTTGCCGCGGTCCTGGTTCTGCTCATCGCCACCTCAGCTATTTACCTGGTCTGGCGGCTGATCTCACCGACTTTGCAAGCCCGTAATCAGGTGGAAAAGATTATTAAGGGAGCCCTGATCGCCTGTTCCACATTCGCCATTTTCATCACCATCGGCATCATTCTCTCGGTTCTCTTCGAATCCATCCGTTTTTTTAAAATTGTGCCTTTTTACGAATTTCTTTTTGGTCTTGAATGGAGCCCCCAGATGGCCATCCGCGCCGACCAGGTCGGCTCTTCCGGGGCCTTCGGCGCCATTCCGATCTTTGCCGGCACCCTGATGATCTCCCTGATTGCGATGCTCGTGGCAGTCCCGCTCGGACTGATGTCGGCCATCTATCTTTCGGAATATGCCAACCGAAAATTCCGGGCGGTTGCCAAACCATTGCTGGAGATCCTGGCCGGTATCCCCACCGTCGTTTACGGCTTCTTTGCCGCCCTTACCGTGGCCCCATTCATCAGGGGAAGCCTCTCCGGATTCGGGTTCGACGTTTCTTCGGAAAGTGCCCTGGCGGCAGGACTGGTGATGGGAATCATGATCATTCCCTTCGTCTCCTCCCTTTCGGATGACGTGATCAATGCCGTGCCCCAGGCCATGCGGGACGGCTCTTACGCTTTAGGGGCCACCCGGAGCGAGACCATCAAACAGGTGGTGATCCCCGCCGCCCTCCCCGGCATCGTCGGCGGGGTGCTGCTCGCCGTCTCCCGCGCCATTGGCGAAACAATGATCGTGGTCATGTCGGCCGGACTTGCCGCGAATCTGACCGCCAACCCCTTCCAGGCGGTCACCACGGTCACCGTCCAGATCGTCACCCTCCTCGTCGGCGACCAGGAATTCGACAGCCCGAAAACCCTGGCCGCATTCGCTCTGGGGCTCATTCTTTTCATAGTAACCCTGGTTTTAAATATTATCGCCCTGTTCGTGGTGCGTAAATACCGGGAGCAATATGAATAGCCCAACCGAAAAAACTATCGATATCGTCAAGCGGGGTCTCGGGAAAAGATACCGGTCCGAAAAACGATTCCGTTTCTATGGTGTTTTTGCCATCTTCTTAAGTCTGCTGTTCCTCGCCCTGCTCTTCACGAGCATCATCTCCAGCGGGTACAGCGCCTTCCGGCAGACCTACATCCAGCTGTCGGTCGATCTGCCGAAGGCGGACTTCGACTTCAACAATCTCGACCAGGCAAACTACCCGGGCCTGATCAAAAATGCCCTGCGCGAGAAATTCCCGCAAGTGTCCTCCCGAAGCGACAAAAAAGCCCTTTACTCCCTGGTCAGCAGCGGGGCCGCGTTTCAGCTGCAGGACCTCGTGAAAGGCAACCAGTCCCTGATCGGCACGACTGTAACAATATGGGTCCCCGCCGACGACGATGTCGACATGTTTTACAAAGGGTATATCTCCCGGGACGTCCCCGAGGGGAACCGCCGGCTGAACGACAAGCAGCTTTCCTGGCTTGATACCTTGGAAGGGAATGGCCGGATTGAAATGAGGTTCAACACCACCTTCTTTTCAGCCGGGGATTCCCGGGAGCCGGAACTGGCCGGTATCCGGGGCGCCTTCACCGGCTCCATGCTGACCTTATTAATTACCCTCTTTCTCTCTTTCCCGATCGGCGGGGCAGCAGCGGTCTATCTCCAGGAATTCGCTCCCCGCAACCGATGGATCGATATGGTCGAGGTCAACATCAACAATCTGGCCGCCGTTCCCTCAATAGTGTTCGGTCTGCTGGGACTCGCGGTTTTCATCAACTTCTTCCATGTCCCCCGCTCTTCGCCCTTGGTCGGCGGGCTGGTCCTGACCCTGATGACCCTGCCGATCATCATTATTGCCAGTCGGGCGGCCCTGCAGTCGGTGCCGCCATCAATCAGGGAAGCAGCCCTCGGAGTAGGCGCTTCGAAAATGCAGACCGTTGCCCACCATGTCCTGCCTCTGGCGATGCCGGGGATGCTGACCGGCACGATTATCGGGATGGCCCGAGCCCTTGGTGAAACGGCGCCGCTGTTGATGATCGGCATGGTCGCCTTCATCGTCGACATCCCCGGCGGATTCACCGACCCGTCCACCGCTCTCCCGGTCCAGATCTATCTCTGGGCCGACAGCCCGGAACGGGCCTTTGTCGAGAAGACCTCGGCGGCAATCATGGTCCTGCTCGCCTTTCTGATTGCCATGAACTTTATAGCAGTCATTCTGCGCAACCGCTTTGAACGCCGCTGGTGAGAAAATAATCTGAATATAATTCACTCCTAATCATTTCCTAAAATTGGGGCTGTACATTGAACACATGATTCTTGCAATGCGACTTACGCAAACCCAGTCACCACAAAAATTAAAGGAGCACGAAACATGTTACAGCATAAGATTTTCATCACCCTTGCAGCGATTTTTGCAGCATCACTTCTAACCGGGCAGGCAATGGCCCGGGACTACATCAGCATCGTCGGCTCTTCGACGGTCTACCCGTTCGCCACCGTCGTAGCGGAACAGTTCGGGAAAACCACCAATTTCAAAACCCCGAAAATCGAATCAACCGGTTCGGGCGGCGGCTTCAAGCTTTTCTGTGCCGGAGTGGGAGTGCAGCACCCGGACATCACCAACGCTTCCCGGCGGGTCAAGAAGTCCGAAGTGGAGAATTGCGAAAAGAATGGGGTCAAGGAGATTGTTGAAGTCAAGATCGGTTACGACGGAATTGTCCTGGCAAACTCCAAGTCCGCGCCGCAACTCAAACTGAGCAGAAAAGATATCTTCCTTGCTCTCGCCAAAGATGTTCCGGACCCGAAAGGTGGTGAAAAACTGGTCCCCAATCCTTATACAAAATGGAATGAAGTCAACCCGGATCTTCCCGCAACCAAAATCGAGGTCCTTGGCCCACCCCCAACCTCAGGCACCAGGGACGCCTTTGTTGAACTTGCGATGGAAGGTGGCGCCCAGACGTTTGCCTGGATCAAGGCGATGAAGAAGAGCGACAAAAACGGCTACAAAAAAGTAGCGCACACCATCCGTGAGGACGGCGCCTTTGTCGAGGCCGGCGAAAATGACAACCTGATCGTCCAGAAACTCGATGTCAATCCGGCAGCCGTCGGCATCTTCGGCTTCAGCTTCCTGGAGCAGAACAACGACAAGATCCAGGGCTCTTCGGTCGACAACGTTGCCCCAACTTTTGAAGCAATAGCCGCCGGTGATTATCCGGTCTCCCGCCCCCTGTTCTTCTACGTCAAAAAGGCCCACGCCGGGGTGATCCCGGGAATCACGGAATTCCTCGCAGAATTCACCAGCGAAAAAGCCTGGGGTGAGGAAGGCTATCTTGCCGATAAGGGCATGATCCCCATGCCGACCAAGGAGCGGAAAGAGTTCGCTGACGATGCCAACAAAATGCGGAAACTGACCCTGTAATTCAAAGATTTTAACCGGGAGGACTTTCAATCCGGTCCTCCCGGTTAGTTCTTTTTTCATACCCGGCACTGCGTAATTGAAGCTGACATCCTGAAAAGATTTACTGATTTTTAACACACCAAGCTCTCACCGAGAGACTTGGATAATTTTTTTTTTGGGTTATAGTGGCATGGAAAATTTATATACTCTGCGGCGGCAAGCATTTCATCCCGGCGACCAGCCGCAAACCTTACCTAAAGGCAACAAGCCAATGCCAATGTCAACATACGAAAAATTTGATCGTGACCATCGTGGAACAGTCGGCAAAGTCAACGTCGAATCCCCACGGATGAAATGCAGCAATGTTGATGTGTATTATGGTAACAAAAAAGCAATCAATGACGTGACCATCGACATCGGCCGCAACGAAGTGATTGCGATGATCGGTCCTTCCGGCTGCGGCAAGTCAACCTTTCTCCGCTGCCTGAACCGGATGAACGACACCATAGAAACCTGTCGGATGACCGGCGACATCTTTCTCGACGAACAGAATATCTACGACAAGGCCATCGACGTCGTCCAGCTTCGGGCCCAGGTCGGCATGGTCTTCCAGAAACCGAACCCTTTCCCGAAATCCATCTACGACAACATCGCCTACGGCCCGAAAATTCATGGTCTCGCCGGCAGCAAGGTCGAGCTGGACGAGATCGTCGAAATGTCGCTGAAAAAAGCAGGGCTCTGGGAAGAGGTGAAAGACAGCCTCGATCAACCGGGCACCAGCCTCTCCGGCGGCCAGCAGCAGCGCCTCTGCATTGCCAGAACCATAGCGGTCAGCCCGGAGGTGATTCTGATGGATGAACCCTGCTCCGCCCTCGACCCGATTGCCACCGCCAAGATTGAGGAGCTGATCGACGAACTGAAGCAGCAGTACACCATAGCCATCGTCACCCATTCCATGCAGCAGGCAGCCAGGGTTTCCCAGCGGACTGCCTACTTCCACATGGGAGACCTGATCGAGGTCGGCGAAACCAAGCGGATTTTCACCAACCCCAGGCATCGCCTGACAGAAGATTATATAACCGGGCGTTTCGGCTGACAGTCGTTACGATGCTTTCCCCTTCTCTCTCTCCCGAAGCTGCTCTCTGAACATCTCCACCCAACAGCACCAGGGCAGGGTGTCTTCCGCGCATGGTTTTTTGCAGGAAAATCCTTCGACCACCATCGGACAGAGGCCGTCCCTTGAATTGCAGATATATTTTGCCGCTATTTCAAGAACACTCTTTTCCATTTCGCAGAGTTCCTTTGCAATCATGACCTTGCCTCCTGTTCATACATCACAACTTTCCGAGTTTGGCTAATCACCCGATAAAGCTTAAGTTGAGCAACTGGCCTGCTCTTACGAAACTTATACCCGAAGGGTGAATAGCTGAGTTGAGCAGCTTGCCTGCTCGTACGAAGCCTATGCCCCTGGGCGAAAGCGAGTCTGCGAGACATCGAGACTTACACTCAAGTGGGTACTGAAGTGAATACCCGAAGGGTGAAAAAATCAGTCATTCTGGCTTCTGAATTCTGAATTCTGGCTTCTGGCTACTGGCTTCTGGCTACTGGCTTCTGGCTTCCGGCTTCTGGCTTCTGGCTTCTGGCTTCCGGCTTCTGGCTTCTGGCTTCTGAATTCTGGCTTCTGAATTCTGGCTTCCGTCAACTGGCTTCTGAATTCTCATCATAGAATATCACTATGACTCTGAACCATTTTATAACAGCAAATCAACACCATAAGACAAATAGGAAAGTTGAGATACATGAAATGGTTCCATCAGACAGAGATATTCTTGCGCAGGAATGTTTTTTCCCGATTAAACAATAGTTTTTTTCTTGTTATGTCTTGTGCGTTGAAAAAAAAATTAGCGCCTGATGCTACTCAATTCAGAAGACGGATTATTAACGTAATCCTAACTTTAAAATAAAGAAAACCTAACTACCGAATACTATCATTGTGGTACAGCATATGTATCCCGCCGGCAAATCAATTGTTGACTGAAAGGAACCGCCGTTGGCCACAGATATCACCAAAGAGCTTGAATGCCTGAAACAGAAGATCCTCCTGCTGGGAACTACCGTCGAGAACAACCTCGCCGATGCCCTGGACTCTGTTTTCAGAAAAGATCCGTCACTTGCCGAACAGGTCAGGTTCACTGACCGGGAAATCGACGAGATCGAAGTCGGCGTGGAAGACGACTGCCTGTCCTTACTGGCTCTCCATCAGCCAGTGGCCAGGGATCTGCGGTTCATCGTCACCGCTTTGAAGATCAATATCGACCTGGAACGGATCGGCGATCTGGCGGTCAAGATTGCAGGCAAGGTGACCCATCTTGTAAATAGTAACAACTTTGGAAAGCTGAGAACGGATATCCCGGAGGAGATTTTCTCGGAGCTGAACGGAATGTGCAAAGAAACGAGGAGCATGCTAAAACAGGCGTTGGATGCTTTTGCCAAACGCGACGTCGCACTTGCATACGCGGTCATCCTGGAAGATGACAAGGTCGATATTGCAAAAAATCTTATTGGCTCCTGTCTTGAGAAAAACATCAAGGAAGATCCCTCAAGTCACCAGCATCTGGCTACCCTGTTGAGTATCTCGAGAAGTCTTGAGAGAATTGCAGACCACACTACCAATATCTGCGAAGATATCATATACATGTTACAGGGCCGAATCATCCGACACAGGGTCGATGAGCGATTCGAAGTGAACACTTTCAGGCTTTAGCACCCGAGGTTTGAAGAAATGAAGAAAAAATGCATCCTTGTTGTAGAAGACGACGAAGACATCCAGCAGCTGGTAAGCTACAACCTGATCAAGGCCGGTTTTAATGTCGACTGTGCTGATTCCGGAGAGGAAGGGATGGCGAAGATCGTCTCGGTCAAACCGGACCTTGTGTTGCTCGATCTGATGCTCCCCGGAATCGACGGTTCAGAGATCTGCCGACAGCTGCGCTTGAATGAAGAGCACCGTGAGCTGCCGGTCATCATGGTGACTGCCAGGGGCGAGGATGCCGATGTGGTTGACGGATTGAACCTCGGCGCGGATGATTATATCCCGAAGCCTTTCAGCCCGGAAGTGCTCATCTCCAGGATCAAGGCGGTTCTGCGGCGCAAGGTAAGAGAGAAAAACACCGATCTGCAGGACCGGGGCGATATTACCGAAATTCACGACCTGATGATTGATCCCGGCCGCCACGAAGTGACCGTGGGGGGAAAACAGGTCCAGCTCACCCTCACCGAGTTCGGCATTCTGGAAATGCTCGCCAAAAGACCCGGCTGGGCCTTTTCCCGCCAGCAGATTATCGATGCAGTCAGAGGCTATGAATATATCGTCACCCCCCGGGCCATCGATGTCCAGGTCTTCAGCCTGCGCAAGAAACTCGGGGAAACCGGCAAAAAGATCGAGACCGTCCGCGGCATAGGCTACAGAATGGCGGATAATTGAACTCAAATCAGTAAAAAAACAGCTCATTTTTTTCACAATAATTCCCTCCACAAACCCCTCTTGCATTTATGAATGAGGTTCGCATCATTCCCCGGAAATTCGCCGTGAACAGGAAAAAAGTCGTCCTTGCTATCCTGATCACTCTGATCAATCTTGCTGTTATGGCCGTCCCTCCCGCACACTGCGAAACGGAACAGTATCGCTATCGAGAATCTCAACAGGACAAACAGCTCTATTTTTTCTGGTCCCTTGAACAGACTGACAAAGCAGTTATTCGCTCCATTGAACCGGATGTCTCCTACTACAATGAGTGTGAATTTTCCGGCAATACGATCAAGTGGGAGATGAATAAGAATGGGGAAGTCATTACCGCATATCGTGACGGCAACAGATTAATTGTAAACGGTGTCTTTGCAGGCGAAAAATTTCACCGGACCTTCGAGATAGACGATGCCCCCTGGTTTCAACCATTGTCTTATTCGTTGCGCCGGTTGTTAAAAGATGACAAACGGGAAACGATCAAGTTCTGGTTTATTCGCCCTGATGTCCTACAGGTCGTCAAACTTGTCGCCGAGAAAGAACCAGATGAAGAAATCGATATCGACGGTATGGTCGAGGCAACACACAAGATCCGTGTTTCAATGAACGGGATGATGAAAAAGTTCTGGAGTTGCTATTACTGGTTCAGAAAAAGAGACCGGGTCTTCGTCAAATATGAAGGTCTGCACGGGGTGCTCTCCTCTTCCCGCACCGTTATAACTCTGAGCGACATGGGCCGGTAGCTGGTCTTCTTGAGTAACAAGTACGAGCCACGGCGAAAGCGTTTCACTTATGGGCAAACCATGTTCCGGTTTACACCAAATCTGCTGCTAACATTTCATTAATCTTGATTAATCGACTTTTTATTCAAGGGATAATTTCACCCTAACATTCTTCCGGTAGTCTGCTCGCATACAGGCAAAACCATTGCACAGGACAACAGAATTGATTTTCTGTCCGGCCCCACAAGATATAAAAAAATACAATAAAATTGTCTGACGACTTGGCTGGGCGGCCGGCAGAAAATCATTTTTAGAACAGTGCGGTGGGAAATCAACCGTTCCATTAACAATGAGGAGAGTTGAAAATGAAGAAAATGTTTCACGCAAGCTTGGCAATGGTAATGGCGGCGACTATGACACTTGGAGCAGGATCCTGCCTGGCGGACGACCACCGGCATGATGATGGAAAGGCAAAAAACATCATTATAATGGTGCCGGACGGCATGGGGATTTCAAATGTCACTGCGGCGAGAATTTTCAAAAACGGCCCCAATGGTGAGCGTTTGGCCCTGGAAAGTCTCGGGGTAATCGGTCATCAGGCAACCCACGCAGCCAACAGTACGGTTACCGACTCTGCGGCGGCGGCAACAGCTTGGGCGATCGGTCGGAAAGCCAACAATGGAGAAATTTCCTGCACCCGGACGGAAACCGGCGATTGTTCCACTGCCCCGAAAACCGTCCTTGAAATTGCCAAAAAATTGGGCAAAGCAACCGGCCTTGTCGCCACCTCGCAGATTTCACATGCGACCCCGGCGGCCTTTGGCGCCCATGCCGGCAACAGGTATTGCGGTGAGGAAATCGCCCGTCAGTATATTGAAGAAACCGGCGTTGATGTGGTTCTCGGCGGCGGAGTCTACGCCACAAACACCAAACCCGGAAGATGTACCTGGGGCGCCGGCCTTCCCGGTACAGGCATGGGACAAGAAGGTATCATAACCTCGGCCATCAATAACGGTTATACCTTTGTTGAAACTGAAAGCACCATGCGTGAGGCGGTTAAGGACGGCAACCTCAAGGTGCTGGGAATGTTTAAAGGGTTCAACGAGGGAAAAACCGTGGAAATGTTCCGGATCGACCCGGCAGTCAGCTATCCCGATCAAGAGCCTACCCTGGCCGAGATGACCGAGGTCGCCCTGAACATCCTTGATAAGGACAAAGACGGTTTCTTCCTGATGATCGAAGGTTCGCAGATCGACTGGGAGGACCATGCCAACAGCGCCGAAGGAATGGTTGCCGAAACCCTTGGTTTTGACGCAGCTGTCGAATCGGTAAATAAGTGGCTGAAAAAAGGTAAGAATGCCAAAAAGACCCTTTTGATTGTGGCCCCGGACCATGACACCGCCGGTTATGCCATTAACGGCCCTTACGGAACCTTGAGCAACCCCGGAGAAATCGTTGACGGCGCGTTTATTTCCGGAGAGCATACCGCTACCGATGTGGTGATCTGGAGTGAAGGACCGGGCAGCAACAAGCTTGGCAAGGCCCTTGACAACACCGATCTGTATGACGTTATGGTCGGATCAATGACAGACTAACCAGTCACCGGAAATATCATATTGACAACACGGAAAATCATGAAACAGGGGTGGCTGCATGCCACCCCTGTTTCGCGTATATCAAAAGATCGTTATGGCGAAGTTGATGCCCGGTTGTTATGGGTGCTTTTCCAACATCCTTACTTCTCTTTCTTGGACAAAATCATCATTTCTTGACAGACATTAGAGAATCATTAATCCGAGGCAGGAATGAAAATAAAGGCGGGTCAGTAAATCTGACCCGCCTTTATTTTCACAGTTTGAGTTCTTACCGCTTCTAATTTTCACCGGATCATTCAATAGCGTATATTGTGGTTGAGTCGCTGACCTCTTTGGCAACCACGAGAAGTGGTTTATTGAACGGGCTGTCAAATGCGTTAATGAGCCGGTTCGGTAGGAACTCGGAACCTTCAGTTCAAGGTGCATGGTCAGTTATGAATGGAGAGTGGTTATGGGTGCGATATTGTTTTAAGTCCGGGGGCTGGCTTGACTAAAGCTGAGTTGAGCAGCTTGTCTGCTCGTACCGATTAGCGAGTTTACGAGACATCGAGACTTATGCCCGAAGGGTGCAAAGAGGTGTTTTTCCATCTGCCACCTGGTCCAGGCGCCCGATGTCAGATATTCTCTTTACGAACATAGAAAAACATTTTGGCCCCGGTGACCCGGCTCAGTCCGGTATAGAGGAAAAAGCAGCCCCAAAGGAGCTGAAACGTCACAATGACCTCCGGGGTCCATAATGCCCTGGCGCCTGCTGCAATGTCGCTGAACACCCCGACTGTTTCCGGCGCGGCGATGATGACCAGAACGCACCAGGCGATATTGACCAGGCCCATCCACTGGTAGGTTGTCAGTCTTCCACTGCCCCGAAAATCCGCCCGTAAGGACTCGGAAAAAACCCTCCAGCCCATGGCAAAGATTGCGGTCAGACCGAATGCCGTATTGAAATCACCCTCCAGGAAGAAATAGAGGCCCACAATACCGCACTTGAAATAGAGAAACGAGGTCATGGCCTGAATCGGCACAACCTTGACCCCGCCAAGCCCCGAAGCATAGACGATTTTCCGGGTTCGTCCATCGAATGAGGTATTGAAATGGCTGAATATTTTCCTCGCCAACGGTCCAAGCTGGGAAATCGGCTTCCCGTAACAGCAGCCGAAACTGATACAGGCGAGTCGGCCAATACTTTCGCCGATGATATATGCAACCGCCAGTGCAGCCATGACCGGCATGAGTGGAATCATCTCTCGCCCAGCCATAGCGGTGGCAAAATGATTATACACAACAATGACGAGAGGCATCAGATAAAGCCCAACCGATGCGCCACCCGCAACGGTAAAGGTGTTCTTCTTGTTTTCCACGAGTCTGGCAATGACCTTGGCGCCAAAAAGAGAACTTGCCATCAGCAGGGAAATCATCACCAGGAGAAAACCGACCGGCTGACCGATGGAGGCCAACAGAAAGAAAAACACCGAAACCCCAAGAATGCTCCCGGTGGCGAGAAAGAGGCCGTAATAGGTCACATTTCTGCCCGACAAGCGGCTCTCTTTTGCATTGCCCGAGGGGATCGAAGCGATAAATTGCCACTTTTCCCGGGGGAGATGTTTATAGGCCAGAAACAGGATTGGTGTGAACATCGTTGAGATGATCAAACAGAAAGCGACATTACTCATGCATTCCCTCCGGAAAGACTTTTCTTGTCCCGATGAGAGACCTTACTGCAACATCGGTTTCAGCCAATGAGGCGCCAAAGCTTGATGTGAAAATGCTTTGCACATCATTGCGTTTCATTTTCATTACGATATCTTCCGCAAAATCGACCCTGTCCTTCTGGAATAACAAGACGTCGGTGCTGCTCCCCGGCCTGTAGAGGCTTTTCGGCTGCCCCCTTCTGACAAACAGTCCCGGAACAACCTCGGTCGGGTTCGTGTACTCGGAATCTGCATAACATTGTGAAACCTCGCCGATCATCATCGCAACCACTTCAATCATCGCCACCAGACCGACCTGGCTCCCACCCGGCACATCTGTCTGAATAATGGTCACAACCCTTTTATTCTTTGAGTATGGGGTGATCATTTCAACTACTGCGGCGGGATTGCATGAATGATATCTGCCGGATATTTCATACACATCCTCTACGACCCCTGAAACGGGAGCGTGATTATAGTGGTACTTGTCAGGCGTCAGGCGGAAAATTGCATATTCGCCCCCTTTGTAGGCTCTCTGCCAGGTATCTTTTTCAACGCCGAGAAGCTCTTCGTAATCGAAGAACTTCCCTTTCAGAAACAACGCAGAGTTGTCCGAGAGGGAACCGACCAGCACCCGTGAATCCGCCGGAGAAACAACCGTATCACACTCATCGCTCATCGGACGACATTCCCAGTATCTGATCTTGCGTTCAAATATTTTTCTTGGCGTATCGAAATACCCCGGCGGATCCAGACATTCCGAAAGATCAACGCCGCAGCGTGAAAGAAAGCGCTTGTTCCCGAGCAGGCTGGACGAAAGCAACAGGTCAAAATTACAGAAACCGAGCAAACTTGAAACCCGTGCCCCGGTGAGCAGATCGAAAAGTTTCGGGGCAAATTCACGCGTCGTTGAATAGAGAAAGGTCACGATTTTATCGGCAAACAGCTCTTCGGTGATCACGGAGTTGCTCATCCGGTCAACATACTGATGCATCAGATATCTCCTGCGCTCAACATTTATTGATCTGCCTTTGCATGAAATCTCTCGGCAAGAAGCATTAACCTGACAAGGTTAAGGGCGATATCTTCATCAACCATCCCGGAAGCCACCTGCTTCTTCCTGAGCTCTAATGCCTCGTCAAGCGTTCTACCACCGCAGAATCGATCTATCTCGTCCCGCTGTTCAAGACCCACGGGAATTCTGCCCTCCACAATTGCCCTCAGGTCCTCTGCGAAATAGCCCCAACTTTCAATAAGATGCCGGACTCTGAGATCCTCTCGATAATACCTCTCAGCTTCGCGGTTAAATTCATGGGCGGTAAGATCAAGGGGTTTTGTCCTTTTCTTGAATGACCCCATGATGCCGTGCTCGATCTTGCCAAGGGCCGTATACTCGCTATTTTTCAAACGGGTTTTGAGATCAACTAGTGTCTGCTCCAGACCCATGATCTCGATAAGTTCCTTTGCGTCTTCAAGAATCAGCTCGACCAGGGCCAGACGATATTCAGCATTATGAACTCGGAGATAGCCCGGATATCGTCTGCTCGAGCGAGTCAATTTCACCTTCGCCAAGATCCTTTTCAGAAAAAGGTTCCCGGTATCCTTATGAACAAAGAACGTCGGAATGCCGAGTGCGGTGCCGAAAATGATCTGACGTCTTTCACTTTCGATCTCCGGGGTGGAAGGAATATCCCCAGGACGCCAATTGTCCGAAACCATATATTTATAGGATAAAGCGCCGAGGAGAGTTTGCAGATTTACCGCTTCACTCAAATCGGTAAAATCATAAAACAGGGAGTAATACCTGGCTTCATAACCGGAGAAGCCCATCACCGCGAATTCACGCAGCTTTACCAACTGATACAGAGACATCCTCTTATCAAAAACCCCGAGGGAGTCGAGGTCGTTTTTCAATAACTGCTCGTTCCCCAGCCTGCCGTTCTGGGAGCTGTTTGCTTCGGTAGAGAGCAACGACACCGGGTAGTCGACCAACCTGAAATCAGGAACATAATCACCTTTCAGGCCAAATGAGCGGCCGATGAACCGATCAAAGGCATTGGGGCCAAACGGAGTAAGATGATGGCCGAAAAAATTATTCTTCGCCTTCTTCTTCCAGCGCCTCCAGATCATCCGGAGATGGGTGAAATCAAGCTGATGGGGCAAATATCCGAGCACTTTCTCAGGATGAAAATCCTCAAAATCCAGGCGGTATGGGGCGGCGCTGTATGTGCCGACAAACAGCGGGAGGAAATGCTCGATAATTTTCGCGCTCATGTCGCCAAGCTGTTTTTCGTGCGCCGGAGTAAGCCCCCCGAATTTACCACTTAATTCCGTCAGGCGCCTGCTGCCGAGACTCACATGGGTCCCGTTATTCGCCAGACTCACATTTGAGGTATTCGGTAAGACAACCAGATTATTGGCAATGATCCCGGCTTCACGCAACTTCATTACCGCGTTCAAATGACTCCTGCTTAATACCTGGTGGCATAAAGACATGTACTCATGCTTGGCCTCCCCTTTATCCCAGCCCGACAAACATGGACTCATGAAGAGCTCCCGATAAAACGCATCGGAGATGTTTTCGTTCAACATCCGCTGGCGGATGGGAGGATGCGGAGAGAAGAAAAGCAAGGCCTTCTGGCCGTTTTTTTCCAATTTGAACTTCTTGTTGGCATAGTCGAGAAGCAGACTGCTCATGAGAAAACGCTTCGCCGTTTCCCGGGCGACATTCTGGCCTACGCCCCCCCGCTCCGGGCCGTGCACGACGTGAAAGGAAAACGTTTCAGGAGAAGTGTTGTCATTCAGGAAATGAGAAAGAAGCCTCTTGCCGGTCACCTCAAATGCTTCGCCGGCTTCGGTGCCGATGATATCGGCAAGAGAAAGTTTCAGGAGGTAACTGATCGGGATTCTTAGCCAGTGCTCCCCATTTTCAAACAAGGTAAAACGCGCGGCATCCTCCCGCAGAGAACTGCGGGGGTCATTTTTGTCGGCCTGCAGATCCGCTCTCAAGATGGTCTGTGAGTACTCGTTTAAGAGACACCGCGGAAAGCGAACCCAGCTATTTTCCCAGATCTCCTCGGAATGATCATCAAGATATCTTCCGAGGCTGCGAATCCCGGCCCGCGGGGTGTCCCCGCTCCTGGTTCGGCGTTTCATGTTGGCGTAGTATGTTGACTCGAGGATTGTGCGTGGCAGGTCCACTTTTTCTCGCGAACCCTTCACCGCAACCTGCATCTCATTTTCGGTGCCGGCGGTGACATCTCTATTGACATACGGGAGGGAAGAAAGATCATCCGGGTTACATTCAAGGATGCGAAGACACTCATCCAGTTCGGGGGCCGAATTCTGGATACCGGCTGATTGCCGGTCGGATTCATATAAAGCGTTCATGGACAAACCCCTCAATTATTTTAAAGGATTCTACCGAGGCTTTATAAAGATCCGGTTAAGGAATTGAAAGAATCACATTATTTTTTTGGCTCGGTACAGACTACAATAGAATACTTGCGAGTTCCGCAAGTTCACTTCGCTCCCCTTTTTCAAGGTTTACATGCGCGTATAAATCCTGCCCCTGCATTTTATCGATCAGGTAGCTGAGTCCATTCGACTGACTGTCGAGATATGGATGATCAATCTGGAAAACGTCACCAGTAAAAACAACCTTTGTTCCCTCTCCGGCTCTGGTGACGATCGTTTTGACTTCATGCGGGGTCAGGTTCTGTGCCTCATCGACAATAAAAAAAATTTTTACCAGCGACCGTCCCCTGATATACTGCAACGGTGTTACAACGATCTTCTTTTCCTCAAGAAGCTCATGGATCTTTTTGCCGCCGCTTGCAGTATCTTCGTAAAGCTGCATCACCCCCAGATTATCAAACATCGGCTGCATGTACGGATCAAGTTTTGCATCAATATCCCCCGGTAAAAACCCTATATCCTTGTTGCTGAGAGTGACAACCGGACGCGACATGAATATCTGTCGATAATTGCTGCGCTCTCTGAGAGCCGCCGCGAGTGCAAGCAGCGTTTTGCCGGTCCCTGCCTTGCCGGTAATTGTCATAAGTTGCACATCTTTGTTCAAAAGGGCATCCAGGGCAAATATCTGCTCGGCATTCCTTGGGATGATACCATAGGAAGAAACCTTGCCAACCCTTCTGACCCTCTCGGTCTTCTTGTTATACACCCCAAGTGCAGACTTTTTCCCGCTGCGCAGGATCAGATATTCATTCGGAAAAAGAGCTTTGGCAATGGGCAGTTCATCGGCATCACAATCGGCAGTGCCGTTGTAAAGTCGGTCTATCACCTGATCATTTACGTTTTCTTCCAGCCTGTATCCTTTATATAAAGCAGCCACATCCCTGACCTGATCATTCTTGTAATCTTCCGCCAGAATACCGATGCTTTTGGCTTTCATTCGGAGGTTGACATCCTTGCTGACCAGGACGATATCCTTATCGCTTATTTCCTTGGCAAGATGATAGGCGATATTTAATATCTGATGATCTGCTTTGCCGGTACCGAAGTTCCCGGCCAATTCTTCGTGCATCGGCCGTTCGAGACGGATACTTATCTTTCCCAACCCCTCTCCAATCGGAACCCCTCCATTAAATATCTTGTCGCTGCTGATTGCATCCAGAGCCCTGACAAACTCTCTTGCATGGAAGTTCAGAGAACTTTTCCCCTTTTTGAACTGATCAAGCTCCTCGATTACCGAGATCGGAATCACAACGTCGTGCTCATCGAATTTATTGATACAGGAACTGTCATGAAGAATAACATTGGTATCAAGAACAATCATTCTTCCCCTGCATTTCCGAGATCCCATAGAACCTCCTTTTTCAGCTGGTGAATCACTAAAAGAACAATCCGGCAGAGATGACCGTAAATATTGATTGCACCCTTCGGGTACTCACTTCAGTACCCCTTGAGAGGTGTAAGTCTCGATGTCTCGCAGGCTCGCTTTCGCCCAGGGGCATAAGTTTCGTATAAGCAGGCACGCTGCTTAACTTAACGAATCGGTACGAGCAGGCAAGCTGCTCAACTCAGCTTTTCACCCTTCGGGTATAAGTCTCGATGTCTCGTAAACTCGCTAATCGGTACGAGCAGGCAAGCTGCTCAACTCAGCTTTTCACCCTTCGGGTATAAGTTTCGTACGAGCAGGCAAGCTGCTCAACTCAGCTTTTCACCCTTCGGGTATAAGTTTCGTACGAGCAGGCAAGCTGCTCAACTCAGC
>JAHJIQ010000061.1 GCA_018823285.1 Pseudomonadota bacterium | reverse complement strand
GGGCATCAACAACAAGATTAAACGATTGAAGAGGATGGCCTACGGCTACAAAGACGTTGCCTATTTCCTCCTCAAAATCCACCAACACTGCGGACTGCTTAATCCACGGCTTTCAACTTAAAGACGAATGAACCAAATATTTTCAATTTTTTCCACTGCCTGTTAGCAAGTAACCCTTTGTAATAACATGAAATTGTTTTAAATTGGATGGGAACCGGCCGTCACCCTGCCGGATTTATTCAGCAAAAGACAATGCTGTCCGAGGCTGAAAATGACGGAAGAAACACAAACATGTTCAATCATTTCATATAATTAGACAATATGCAGAGTCTTGACTTCGCTATCTCGGTTGAAAACAGATCAACCATCCTTCATTTTTCAGGATGTCTCTGCAGTGAAAACCTTTCTGAACTGATCCCCCGCCTCGAAAAGACTCTCCGGGCAAATCCTGCCGATCTGGTCATCGATCTTGCCGGCCTGGCAAAAATCGATGACCCTGGAGTGGCCGTGATCGCAACCCTGAGAGAAAAAACCGTCGCCAGAGGTGGAAATTTCTCCATGCGCAACGTAAATGCAGAGATCGGAGAGACACTCACCTTTCATGATTTCGACAGGTACATTTCAGGTGAAAGGAAACCCCTTCCCGGAAAACCGGATCTCTTGAGTCGCCTTGGTGACAATACATACCGGCTCCTTCTCGACAATGTGTCAAACCTGACCTTTCTCGGGGCAACGATCTTCTCCTTTTTTGATATTGTCCGTCACCCCTCAAGCCTGCGCAAGAACGACACCATCGACTACATGAAAAAAGTGGGGGTTGACGCCCTGCCGATCGTGGGACTGATCAGCTTCCTGCTCGGCCTGATCATGGCGTTCACTTCATCAGTCCAGCTGCAGCAGTTCGGGGCCAACATCTATGTCGCCTCCCTGGTGAGCCTCTCCATGACCAGGGAACTGGGACCGATCATAACCGCCATCGTTGTTGCGGGCCGTTCCAGCTCAGCCTTCGCCGCCGAAATCGGCTCCATGAAAATCTCGGATGAAATCGCCGCCCTGAAAATCATGGGCTTCGATCCGGTCATCTTCCTGGTACTGCCGAAGATGTTTGCCACCATCCTGATGGTCCCCTTCCTGACTCTCTTCTCGGATATATTCGCCATCGCCGGGGGGCTCTTCGTTGGCGTCTCGATGCTCGATCTGACCACCGGCGGCTATCTCAATCAGACCATCGAGACCCTTGATCTGTTTGACGTTTACTGGGGGGTCTTCAAAAGCGGGGTTTTTGCGCTTTTCATCTCCTGGATCGGCTGTCTCAAGGGGTTCCAGGTGACCAGCGGGGCGGCCGCGGTCGGGCAGGCGACCACCTCGGCAGTTGTCTCAAGCATTTTCATGATCATTCTGGTCGATTCCATATTTGCCGTACTCCTGACCTACTGGGGATGAACATGACACTCGCCGATAGCCACCGGACCACCGTTGTCGAAGTAGAAAACCTGACCGCCGCCTATGGTGACAATGTGATCCTCGAAGGAGTGAGTTTCCGCATCCATGAGGGAGAACGGTTCATCATCCTTGGCGGCAGCGGTTGCGGGAAGAGCACCCTGCTGAAATATCTGATCGGCCTGCTGCCGATCGAAAAGGGGAGGATCACGCTTCTCGGCAACAACCTGGGCGACGACAACCGGAACCGACAGGAAATGCTCAAACAGATCGGGGTCCTCTTTCAGAATGGTGCGCTGCTCGGCTCCATGACCCTTGAGGAAAATATCGCCCTCCCGATGACCCTGCACACCGATCTGCCCGAATCCTATATCAGCAATCTGGTCAAACTGAAACTGGCCATGGTAAACTTGAGCGGATACGAGAATTACCTGCCCTCGGAGCTGAGCGGCGGGATGGTGAAAAGAGCGGCCCTGGCGAGAGCCATGGCTCTCAACCCGCGGATTCTCTTTTTCGACGAACCCTCCGCCGGCCTCGACCCGGTCACCTCCGCCGAGCTTGACGAACTGATCATCCATTTGAATAGCACAACCGGCACCACCATGGTTATAGTAACCCATGAGCTTGAAAGCATTTTCAACATTGGCGAACGGGTCATCATGCTCGACCGGGAGCGGAAGGGAATCATCGCAACCGGTACACCGTTGGAACTCAGGGATAAAAGCAGGATCCCTTATGTCCGTCAGTTCTTCAACAGAAAAAGCAGTCAACCGGTCAGGACACCATCCAGATGAAAGATCAGAAAGGAAAATTCCTGCTTGGACTCTTCATAGCGAGCGGCACCGTTATCGCCCTGATGGCTGCCGTCTGGCTTGGAATGTCCAGCATCTTCAACAAGGGAAGCCGCTATGCCACCTATTTCGACCAGTCGGTTCACGGACTGAAGATCGACTCCCCGGTCCAGTACCGGGGAGTGCCCATCGGCAGGGTTGAATCCATCAATGTGGCGCCGGATTTCAAACTGATCGAAGTGATCATGAGCATCGAGAATGCCATAGAACTGGAACATGACATGGTTGCCGAGCTGCGGGTGGTCGGTATCACCGGCTCCATGTTCATTGAAATCGACCGCCGGCAGGGTGACGAACAGGACCGCTCGCCAAAACTTGCTTTTGATCCGGAGTATCCCGTGGTTCCCTCAAAACCCTCCGACCTTTCGGAACTTTTCGAGGGGATTGACGATCTGGTCAATCAACTGAAAGCGATGAACCTCCAGGAAGTCTCAGAGAAAACGAGGGCCACTCTGGACAATATCAATCAGCAGGTCGAGGGTGCGAACCTCGCGAAACTGTCCGCCGATATCAGCGTCACCTTCGACAATCTCAACAGGAAGATGGCCGATCACCGTTGGTCGGACATCATAGCCGCTGCAAACCGGGCCGCCGACTCTTTCGACCGGGTAATGGCGAACAGTGAGAAGAGTCTTGCAAACATCGACAAGGTCCTCGGCAGCCTGGAAACCGTCGTCGGCAACAACGAGAAGGCGATTTCCGCCGCCCTTGCGGATTTCCAGAAAGCGATGAACCGGGCAAACCTGTTCATGGAAAAAGCCTCGGGGCTTGTCGACACCGCTGAATACAGTGTCAACGATCTGCGGAGCAGCCTGATCGAGGTCAGCCGGAGCCTGGAAAGCGCCGCTGGAGATCTCAGCCGCAGCATGGAAATGCTCGCCGACCAGCCGTCACAGATTATTTTTTCCGAACCGGCTCCGTCACGAAACCCGGGTCGATCCGGTTCAAAGACAAAGGAGAAGCCATGACCAGGCACACCTTAATTCTCCCGGCACTGTCCCTGATTCTCCTCTGCACCGGCTGTATGGATTTGAAGCAGACTTATCAACCGACCGCTTTCTACAGCCTTGAATATGCACCGCCCGATCCCGGCGCCAAAGAACAACTGCCCTTTTCCATCAGGGTCGAAAGATTCACGACCGCCCCTGATCTCAACAGCGGCCGCATTATTTACCGGAGCGACCCTTATAAACGGGAGGCTTATATCTATCATCGATGGCGGTCAAGTCCGGGGGATCTGGTGCGCTACCTGCTGGCCCGGGACCTGTCGGCAAGCGGGCTCTTTGCTGCGGTTTTCACCAACGCCAGCAATCTGAAATCATCCATTGCCATCGAGGGGGTGATCGATGAGTTTTATGAATGGGACAGTGACGATGATACGGAGGCGGTGATTTCAATTTCCGTCACCGTTCTGACCGACCAGGAAGAAAGCCTCCAGCGGCTCATCGTTCTCCAGGAGAAGTTCACCTCACGGCAGCCCTGCAGGGAGCGATCGGCCCCGGCCCTGGTTGAGGCAATGAGCAGAGCAATGGCGGATATCTCCTCGCGCCTGACCGACAGGATTTATCAGGAACTTGAAAAAGCTAAATCCGACCGGTAAGAATTCGACATGACCCAAACAATTGAAAATATTCTGCTTTGGATGATCATCGGCATAGCGGCTGTTTATGCTCTCCGCTCGGCATACGGAATTTTCAAGGGAAAGGCTCGCGGCTGTGGCTGTGACTCATCCTGCGGCGACAATACAAAACCGATGCCCCAGAAGAGTATTCCGGATATGCGTGAAACCCCCGAAGATCATTCCGGGAAAAAATAAAGCCTCAACATGATGTCTCGACACGGTGGTATCCGACCGCTCCGGGGGACATCCTGCTAAAGTTTTTCATATCATTGTCGATCAGAAAGATAATATAATCTGCTATATCGTTAAAAATTCAGCAATCGATAACCAGCATCCGGAGGAATAATGGACGGCAATTACCATGAAGGTTTCTTTGATCACCCATCCCATGGGCTGATCAAAATCTACCGGAACAGCAGTGGCAATTGGGTCTATCAATGTTACACCAGCAGCGGCACCAAACCGCTTTCAAAGGAAAGAACCCTGGACGCCTGGACCTGGGCATTAAGCACCGTCAGTGATATTCAGACCGCCGAGTGGTGATTTCCCCGCTTTCAAACCCGACGAGAGATTAAGCCCCGAGTGATTGAAGCTCCCCGCGGCAGATAAGCGCTAGACTTCGAGCCACGGGGAATCTCCGTATGGAAGGATACTTACATCAGATTCGCTCACTAACCCCGCAGCAGATAGCGAACAACGTGAGACTTCGAGCTGCGGGGAATGCGTTTCGCTGTGCATGTTCAATCAAAAAAAAAAGCTGCCGGCAAACCGCCGGACAGCTTTTTTTGCTCCACTTGCGAAAACGAAAAAACTACTCAAGCCTTTTCAAGGCCTCACCAAGCCTCCTCATCCCTTCCTCAATCACTGCCATGGAGGTGGCAAACGAGAACCGGATAAATCGATCCGCGCCGAAAGCCGCACCCGGGACGAGGGCCAGCAGGGCTTCATCGAGCAGGTAATCAGCCATATCAAGAGAGCCGTTGATTGTTTTCCCTTTAAAAGTACGCCCGTAATAGGATGAGACATTGGGGAAAACATAAAATGCGCCGCCCGGCCTGACACAGGTGATCCCGCCGATACCATCGAGGGCCTGCAGGATATACTCAAGCCTCGGCAGAAAAGCCTCCTTCATCACCGATGGAAAATCCTGCGGACCGGTTACCGCAGCGAGGGCCGCCTTCTGCGCAACCGACGAGGGGTTCGAGGTGCTCTGGCTCTGGATCTTGTTCATCGCCGCAATGATATGTTTCGGACCTGCGGTATAGCCGATACGCCAGCCGGTCATGGCGAAAGATTTGGAAACACCGTTTAAGATCAACACCTGCTCTTTCAGTTCAGGGGTAATATCTAGCACGTGAGGAAGCTTCCCCGGGGTATAGGTGATGGTGTCGTAAATATCATCGGAAATCACCACCCATCCTCTTTCCAGGGCCATTTTCCCTATCGCGCCAAGTGCCTCTGCAGTATACACCGCACCGGTTGGATTTGACGGACTGTTGAGAATAATCCCCTTGGTTTTCGACGTCACATATTTTTCCAGGACGGATGCCTCCAGATCAAAGTCCTTCTCCTCGGTCAGGGGAAGGACAACCGGGGTGGCCCCGGAGAGCTGGATGATATCGGGATAGGACACCCAGTAAGGAGCGGGGATCAGAACCTCGTCTCCGGGCCCGAAAAGCGCCTGGGCCATATTGTAAAGACCGTGTTTGCCGCCGCATGAAACCTGGATCTGCTCCGGAGCATAGGACCACCCGTGGTCTTCGGCAAATCTGGCCGCAATGGCCTCTCTTAATTCCGGGATTCCGGGTACCGCCGTATATCTGGTGAACCCCTCATCGATGGCGGTTTTCCCGGCCGCACAGACGTGGGCCGGAGTATCAAAATCAGGCTCGCCGACACTAAAATTAAGAATATCCGCGCCTGCCGCCTTCAGGGCTTTGGCCTTGGCGTTTACCGCCAGGGTTGGGGAAGGTTTAATCTGTTGCACCCTTTCAGCAAGCGATATTACTGTTTCCGCCATGGTTCTATTTTCGCTCCATCTTCTTTTTAAATATTGGAAATCAAATTAAAACAACCGACAATCGGACTCCAAGGCCCGATACAGTGCATAAAATACATAAAATTGCAAAAGGCAACAAAAAAGCCGGGGGCTTCAATAGTCAACCCGGTTCAGGAACAAACCTTGCGCCGGGGCAGTGGGTCCGGCTTCATTTCGATCCCTGGCAGCAAGAATTTCCGCAAATCCGGACGGTGTGATACTCCCCCTCCCCACTTCCAGGAGAGTGCCGACAATATTCCTGACCATATGCCGCAGGAATCCGTCTCCGGCGATGACCATGCTGAAATGATCCGCACATTTCTCCGGACGAAGCAATTCAACCCGGGTCAGAGTCCTGACTGCGCCACGGCCGGAAACAACCGATGGATCGCGGGACCCGGATGCCTCGAAACTCGTGAAATCATGTTTACCCTTCAGAAGTCCAAGCGACTCCCGCATGAGTTCCAGCTTCGGGGTCCAGGAGATGTGATGGCAGTATAACCGCTCGGTCGGCAGACAGATTTCTCCGGTTCTGATAAAATACTGGTATTCCTTGCCGATCGCGTTTTTACGGGCATGAAATCCGGGCGCCCGTTCTTCGGCGGCAAGAATTCTGATATCAGCCGGCAACATACTGTTCAGCCCTTTCACAAACCCGGTATATGGAATTGAGGTCCTGGTGATGAAATTGGCGGTCATTGCCAGGGCATGAACCCCGGCATCCGTTCTACCGGCGCCATGCAGGGAAACCTGCTCGCCGGTAATGATCCGGATTCTATCTTCCAGCGTCCCCTGGAGGGTCGGCCGGTCATGCTGCCGCTGCCATCCTGAATATGCCGTCCCGTCATAGGCAATTGTAAGCAGGATGTTCCGCATCAGGATTGTCTCACCGCCATCTTCCCCTGCACTCAGGGAAACAACGGGACAATTTCAAGCCCCATATTTTCCGGCAGGCCGCACATCAGATTCATATTCTGCACCGCCTGACCGGAAGCGCCTTTCACCAGATTGTCGATCGCCGAGACAATCACCACCCTGCCGGTCCGCGAATCAAGCTTGAAACCGATATCGCAGAAATTACTGCCCCTGACAAACTGGGTCGCCACCTGGCCGGCATTGCCGCAGAACCGGACAAACCGCTCATTGTCATACTGCTCCTCATAGGCCGACCGGATCTCTTCTTCAGTAGTCCCTTTGGTGACCGTAGCATAAACGGTGCTCAGAATTCCCCGGGAAATGGGCAACAGATGCGGGGTAAAGGAAATTGTCACCTGACGCCCCGCCGCAAGGCTGATTTCCTGCTCTATCTCCGGGGTATGTCGATGCTCGCCAACCTTGTACGCCTTGAAACCTTCGGTGACCTCACAGAAAAGAGTACCGACATTCGCACCGCGTCCGGCACCGGACGCACCTGATTTTGAATCTGCAATAATTGTCTCCGGAACAATGAGCCCCTTTTTCAGCAAGGGATAGGCGGCAAGGATGATGCTGGTCGGATAGCAGCCCGGATTAGCGACCAGGGAGGTTTTTCTGATCTGCTCCCGTTTCAGCTCCGGCAACCCGTATACCGCATCGGCAAGCAACTCCGGAGAGGTATGGGGCTGGTACCATTTCTCATAGACAACCGGATCACTGATCCGGTAATCGGCAGAGAGATCAACCACCTTGCATCCCGCGCCGAGAAGAGCGGGAACTATCGCCATGGCGGTCTGATGCGGCACAGCGGTAAACAGGAGTTCGGCTTTTTCGGCAAGGTCTGCAACCTGCACATCCGTCAGTTCAAGGTCGGTAAACCCCCGCAGATTGGGATACACATCGGAAAGCTTCTGCCCGCAGGACTGCCGAGAGGTGGCAACCGTCAGTTCCGCTTCGGGATGATTGCATATCAGTCGCGCCAATTCTTCCCCGGTATACCCGGATGCTCCAACAATGCCGACTTTAATCATGATAGAAACTCATCGTTAGGAATTGATAAATACCAGGCCGCGACAGCGGCCCCGGAAAACCATAAAAAAAATGGGGAAGCACGATCAGGATCGTCTTCCCCATTGGAAATATAACTGAAATACTGCGCTGATTAACGCTTGGAGAACTGGAACCTTGCCCGAGCAGCTTTCTGTCCGTACTTCTTGCGTTCTTTCATTCTCGGGTCCCGGGTGAGGAATCCGGCTTTCTTGAGGGCCAGCCTGAATTCGGCGTCAATACCGAGAAGGGCGCGGGAGATACCATGACGGAGCGCATCAGCCTGGGCATTTTTACCACCACCCTTGAGGGTGACAAGTACATCATATTTGCCAAGAGTATCGGTAATTGCCAGAGGCATTTCAACAATTTTCCTGAAATCGGCACCGCCGCCGAAATATCCCTCAACGGTATCGGTACGATTGACGTTGATTGTCCCTTTTCCGGGCCTGAGCCAGACCCTGGCGATTGCGGTTTTCCTTTTGCCTGTGGCGTAATAACTTTCGGACATTCTGTTCTCCAGATATATTTAAAACTGTCTTAATTAGATATCAAGTGCTTCGGGCTGCTGCGCTTCATGCGGATGCTCGCTGCCACTGTATATTTTCAATTTTTTCAGCTGGGCCCGACCAAGGGTGTTCTTCGGCAGCATTCCCTTCACCGCCTGGAGAAGCATCTCACCCGGTTTTTTCTCAATCATTTCCTTGGCGGTCATCTCGGTAAGTCCGCCCATATAACCGGAGTGACGATAATACATCTTCTGATCCATTTTCTTTCCAGTCAATCGCACCTTATCGGCATTGACAACTATGACAAAGTCGCCGTTATCCATAAAGGTGGAATAAGTGGGTTTGTGCTTGCCGCGAAGCCTGGTCGCGATCTCGGAGGCGAGACGGCCCAGGACCTTGCTGGTGGCGTCGACCACAAACCATTTTTTCTCAATTTCTTGAACCGGGGTCAGATATGTCTTCATCAGTACATCCTCAAAACTTTTTTTAAGCAGCATCGAAGATGACTGCCACATGATCTTTTTATCGTGATTTCAAGTACAAAGTCAATAAAGAAAAAAGGCCCGAATCGTGTCCGAACCTTGAATTTGCCTGGAGCGGGAAACGAGATTCGAACTCGCGACTTCAACCTTGGCAAGGTTGCACTCTACCACTGAGTTATTCCCGCTTTTATTCTTAAGTCTCAGAGCGTGCGAATATACACAAACCGGGCCAACTGTGTCAACAAAAAAAAGAGCATTTCGGCTACTGAATTGAATATCGACCGACAGACAGCGATTATTTCCCCGAGCCCTCTCCGGCAGACGC
Organism: Pseudomonadota bacterium; assembly: GCA_018823285.1. Classification (NCBI taxonomy): domain Bacteria; kingdom Pseudomonadati; phylum Pseudomonadota; species Pseudomonadota bacterium. Next base: position 11,892 of record JAHJIQ010000061.1, on the reverse strand, counting down.
CAATAAATCCTTTGATACAAACGAGTTAAATGGTATTCTGCCAGGCAAACAATCCATGCTGCCGGATTTATAAAATAAAGCTGAGTTGAGCAGCTTGTCTGCTCATACCGATAAGCGAACTTGTGAGACATCGAGACTTATCCCCCTCAAGGGGGGACTGAAGTGAGTACCCGAAGGGTGAAATTGAAAAATTCGAAAAACGGCACATTCCCGATCGATATTACAAATATACTCCAGGAGAGACAAATGAGCGCAGGCGGTCCCAGGAAATCCACCATAGCACGAACCACCAAAGAAACAAGCATCCAACTCACTCTGGAGCTTGATGGTACCGGTCAGGCGAATATCAGCACCGGCGTTCCTTTCCTTGACCACATGCTGACCCTCTTCACCGTCCACGGTTTTTTCAACCTGACCATCGCCGCAAAAGGTGATACTGAAGTCGACGACCACCATACCGTAGAAGATCTGGGCATCTGCCTGGGCCAGGCCTTCCGTGAATCTCTCGGCAACTTCGGCGGCATCATGCGCTACGGCCACGCCACCGTCCCCATGGATGAGACCCTCGCCCGGACCACCGTGGATATCTCAAACCGCCCATACCTTTATTACGGGGTCAACATCAAAGACCCGAAAGTTGGAACCTTCGACACCGCCCTTGGCCAGGAATTTCTCCGGGCTCTCTCCCTGCACGCCGGTCTCACCCTGCATGTGGAAGTCGTCCACGGTGAAAATGCTCACCATCAGCTTGAAGCGATATTCAAAGCACTCGGACGCTCCCTTGATCAGGCAACCACAATTGATCCCAGGGTCAAAGGGGCGCTTTCATCCAAAGGTTCTCTCTGATCAGTAACGTTTTTCCGGCTCTATTGAAATGACAACATCCGGTACATTCTATTAAGTTAGACTGATACCAGCAGATACTAAATTTTCTCAACCGGGAACCTGAATGAATAGAACAAAAACACTCTCACCCTTCGGGTACTCACTTCAGTCCCCCCTTGAGGGGGATAAGTCTCGATGTCTCACAAGTTCGCTTATCGGTACGAGCAGACGAGCTGCTCAACTCAGCTTCATCTCCACCCTGCTTGTTCTCACCGCCCTGTATGTGGGACTGCCTGGCCCCGCCTGGTCATTTGAACGGATCATGGTGATGCCGGTCGAGCCCGTCAAGACAGAGCTTGCCGATGGCGCGGCAATCCTTGACGCCATTATCACCGAACATTTCCAGAATACCCCTTCGGTGATGACCATCTCCACCGAACAGGAAGAAGCACTGGCTGGAGAGCTTACCGGAAATCGCCTCCAGATCATCAAGGCGATCGCCGACAAACTGGGCAGCGATGCAGCCCTTGTCGTCTCCCTGCACCGTTTCCGGGAGAGGACGGGAGACAATTATTCAAGTGACACCCCGACCTCTCTCGCCTTCGAATACCGACTGATCCGTTCAGCCGATGGCCGGCTGGTCTGCAGCGGCAGTTATGATGAGACCCAGGAATCTCTGCTCGACAATGTGTTTGATCTGCGGAACGCCTTCAAACGCGGATTCAAATGGATCTCCGCTGAAGACATGGCCAGAGAGGCCCTTGCCCAAAAATTCTCATCCTGCCCGGATCTGGCTGTTCCAGCGGCAAAATAGATTCAGTGCCGATTTCACCCTGCAGATATAAATTTCGAGCGATCAGACGAGCTGCCCAACCGGGCTTTATTGCTACTGTCCCCCCGCCGTTTCTTCATCCCCATCTTGATAAGGCGAACCGCCTCCTGTAATGTTCATCGCATGAAACTGAACCCTCAAACCAACCAGCGGGTCGGCCGGGCCATGCATGCCTACGAAATGCTTGCCGACAATGATCGGGTTCTGATCGCCGTTTCGGGCGGGGTGGACAGCCTGGTCCTGACCTGGCTGCTCGACCACTGGCGGAAAAAGGCCCCGATCGGATATGAACTCCTGGCGGTCCATCTTGATATGGGTTTCGGGGACAATGAAGCGGAACTGGTCAGACGCCAGATCGAACGGCTTGGTGTTGACCACCATATTGAAAAAACCGATTTCGGTGCCAATGCCCTGAAGGCTGAAGAAGGCCGCAGTGCCTGTTTTCATTGCGCCAGGCAGCGGCGCAGCCGGCTGTTTGACATCGCCGAAGAAAGAGGGTTCGGCAAGATTGCCTTCGGCCACCATCTCGAAGACATCATCGAAACGTTTTTCATCAATCTGATGTACGGCGGGAATTTAAGCACCATGGTCCCGAACCAGGCCATTTTCGAAGGCAGGCTGAACATGATCCGGCCCATGGCCTTTCTGGAGAAAAAAGAGATCATCGAAATCGGCCGGGAGCTCGGGGTGGAGCCGGTCGCAAACCCTTGCCCGATGTCAAAGGAGTCAAAACGGGTGCAGATCAGAAAACTCCTCGAAACCTCGATCTACCCGCTTGACGATTCCGTCAAGGCCAATATCTTCGCCGCCCTCGGCAATGTCAGGACCGACTATCTGCTGAAAAAGCTCTGATGGAAGGAAACAACTGTTCCGAACCGCTATTGGGTCAATCCCGCCCCGCTCTCCTTCCTTATATTCCTGATGGTCGGCAGCAAACTACGAAAACAATCATACATCGCCGGATCAAAGTGAGCGCCCCTTTTCTGATCCATGATGGCAATGGCGTCTTCCTCTTTATATGCTTTCCGGTAAACCCGGTCGTGGCAGAGCGAATCGTAAACATCGACGATGGCGACAATTCTTGCCGCTTCAGGAATCTCTTCACCTTTCAAACCGACGGGATAACCGGTACCATCCCACCGTTCATGGTGTGACAGGGCAATATCCGCCGCCATCTGCAAGAGCGGGATGTCGGAGCCGCCAAGAATATCCGCACCGATCTTCGGATGCTCCCTGATGACCGCCATCTCATCAGGAGACAGTCTGCCGGGCTTCAGCAACACATTGTCCGGAATCCCGATCTTGCCGACATCGTGCATTGGCGAGCCGACCCTGATAAAATCAATCGCTTCCCGGTCCCAGCCGAGCGCCTCGGTCATGACCACACTGTAGAGCCCCATTCTTTTAATGTGTTCGCCAACCTCATCATTCCGATATCCGGTTGCGGTAATCAACCGCAAAACAATCTCCTCTTCCCTTCTGCAGACGTCGGCAGTCCGGTCCCGGACCATTTGCTCAAGCGTCTCCGTATAATTCGATCTCTCCACGGAAAGACGTTTCTGCTCCAGAATGTTTGCGACATTGATCAGAAATTCACTCATTTTAAAGGGTTTGATGGCATAACCGTCAGCCCCGAGTTTCAGCGCCTCGTTGGCGATCTTCCGGTCGTTGACCCCGGTGGCCATGATCACGCCGATTTCGGGACAGATCTTCCTTACCTGGGCGAGAAGGTCCATGCCGGACACTCCGGGCATCGAGATATCGGTAATCAGCAGATCGTATTTTTCCCGGCGGACCATCTCCAGCGCTTTTTCTCCGCTGGTACAAGCCTCACAGAGATATCCATCAAGCTTCAGACATTCGCAGATTGATTCCCCGATCAGAATTTCATCATCGACGACAAGGATATTGGCCTTTCCTGCTGCTCCCGTAGATGGGACGTCACAGGATGCCGATTTATTGGTGGGGGCGAGATTCTTTTTAAAATTTTCGATCATCAAAAGCCTCTTTCAGGCATCCGGGCTGAGATCGCGACCCCGGGCATCCCCCCCAAAAAAACCGGGGAGTTTTACTGCACGAATTTCACAACATCAAGCCATAATCAGAAAAAGAGCAAATCGCAAGATTTTTTTCTGTAATAACGGTTATTTAAACAACATGCCCCTTGATCTATAACAGACAGCAAATCCCAGGCAATAAACCGGCTGGAAAGTTTCTGCCGACCAGTACAATCCCCTGCCGGCTACTGCCCATACCGGACATTCGCTCCTGATCTTGACCACAGGGTGTTGCCGGGATTGACCGGCAATGAAAACAGACGGGATGACCGACCTTTTTTCTGGAAGGACTTCACCTGTATGGAATCTGGAGTCAGTCCTGAAGGCTCTTTGCCGAGGGCAGGCACACAAACAGATTGCACCTCTCTTCGCTGATCGTCCAGAATCCACTCCGGGAAATCTTCTCCCTTGCAGCCTCCATCTTCTGGTGGCCACTCTCAATGATCAGAGTGCCGCCGGGCTTAAGCAAACGATGCAGCTCCTTCAGAAAACCGGGCGCGTCTTTGACATGATGGAACATATCCAGGGCATAGATAACATCCGCCGGATGACTGTCGATAGCCACCGGATAGCCGGCAGCCAAAACCGGAACCACATTCCGGAGATGCTTCCTTTCCGCTTTTTTCCTGACCGCCTCGATCGCCAGCGGCTGCACGTCAACCGCGTAAACCGTCCCATTGCTGCCGACCAGTTCCGAGGCACGCTCCACATAACTCCCCGGCCCGCAGCCAAAATCGACAACCGTAAAGCCCTGCGCAATCCCGAACTGATCAAGCTTTTTTCCGACCGGAAACAAGAAGTCCCGAAGAGCAAAGACAAACGACATCAGCCGAAAAGAAAGATCAGGCATGCGCTCGATCCCATAACCGCACATTTTGTGTTTTATTCCCATATCATTGTGCCAATCATATATGCGTGCGCCCCAGTGATGCCACAGAACTTGCCGCATCAAGACCGCAGAAGTTCCCGCCGGCCGGTAAACGCTTCTGTTCCGTACTATCGCCGGCTTTTCTTATGCTTCATCACAGTTTTAATGAATTTTCCAAACTGTTTATCTTTTTTCCTTTTCTCGAGATAGGACATCTCATTGAAACTGGACTCCCTGTTCATTTTTATGTAGTTCCGGTATCTCTCCGCAGACAGTTGCCCATCCTCAACCGCATTTAATACCGCACAACCTTTTTCGTTCACATGCGTACAATCATTAAACCGACATTTTCCCGAGAGCTCGGATATCTCGGAAAAGGTTTCCCCAAGGCCTGTGGCCACTGAAAAATTCCCCAGTTCCCGCATACCCGGGGTGTCGACGATCATTGCCCCGGAATCAAGTCTGATCAGTTGCCGATGCGTAGTCGCATGTTTTCCTTTACTCTCTTTTTTGCTGACTGGTTTTGTTATATATTTCGGTTCGCCGATCAGATGATTGATCAAGGTCGTTTTGCCGACTCCGGATGATCCCAGAAGGCAATAGGTCAGACCTCGTTGCATCATTTCTTTTATGTTGTGCAGAGAAGATCCATCTTCATTACTGAAGGGGACAACTTGCAAGCGGGGCATAATCGTATGAATCTCTTCGGTTATGCATGCAACAGATTCGTGGTCAAGCAGGTCGCTCTTGCTCAAAAGGACAATCGGTTGAATTTTCGCATCGTTAACCATGACCAGATAACGCTCAAGGCGCCGGAGGTTAAAATTTTCATTCAGAGATTGAACAATGAACGCAACATCGACATTCGCGGCAATCAACTGGAAGTCAACTTTTTTGCCGGATGTTTTCCGTTTCAGTAAAGAGTTGCGAGGCAAGATCTCGTGAATTATGGCGAATGTATTTTCATCATAAAAATTGGCGAAGACCCAATCACCTACCGCTGGATAATCAACCGGAGATCCCGCACTGAACAGTAATCTCCCAACCAACTCAGCGGGAACGTCAACTTTTCCATTGCTTATGGTATACCGATCTTTGTACACCGCGACCACTCGTGCAATCTCAAATTGCTCCAGGCTGCCGGGGTCAATCCTCTCCAGCAACCACTTGCCGAAGCCAATATTTTCTAAATTCTTTGAGATGTTATCCATGTGGGATTCACGCGCATAACCTTTAGCGGCTCCAGATGAAACTCAAATGATTGACCATGATGGATTAATTGCGCCCGCTCTGGTCGCAGTAACCCGTATTGGTTAACCCTTCAATATTTATCAATGTACCCAGGAATAGATGTTGCGGTATTTTTGAAATTATTGAGTACCTTTTTGTCCATAGTAATCAGCGGCACATATCGCAACAAATTCATTGGCGATTGCGAATTTATTTTTTTGGGTATCCTTTAAGCTGTTACGGAATTTTTTGCGATAACATTCCCGGAAATGATAAAAAATAGAAGATGCCTTTTGGCGGGATAATCTATGACTGTAGTTCGTTAATGAAAAAAAGGAATAACATGGCGACTCCGAAGATCGATGATCACCCTCCGGAAACCTCCCGGACGGCCTGGCACTCTATGGGCAGCAGCGACGTGCTGACCTTTCTGCAGACCACCGACACCGGCCTGAACGGCCCGGAAGCGGCAAAAAGACAGCAGCGATACGGGGCCAATCGCATCACCCCGCCGCAGAAGCGCAGCCCGCTGCTGCGTTTCTTCCTGCAGTTCCACAACACGCTGATCTATGTGCTTATCGGCGCCGGCCTGGTCACCGCCTTCCTTGAGCACTGGATCGATGCCGGTGTCATCCTGGGAGTAGTCGTGATCAATGCCCTGATCGGATTCATCCAGGAAGGCAAGGCGGAGAAAGCCCTGGAGGCGATCCGCGATATCCTTTCCCTGAATGCGGTGGTCCTGCGCGACGGCAAGCGCCGGGATATCCCGGCCGAAGAGATCACCGTCGGCGATATCGTTTTCCTGCAGTCGGGGGACAAGGTGCCGGCCGATCTCCGGCTGATCAGGGTGAAGGAGCTGCGAGTTGATGAAGCCGCCCTGACCGGCGAATCGGAGCCGGTCGCGAAAAACATCCAGCCGGCAGCCCGGGAAGCGACCATCGGCGACCATTTATCGATGGCCTATTCCGGAACCCTGGTCACCTACGGCCAGGGAACCGGTGTGGCGGTCGCCATCGGCGACGCCACCGAACTCGGCCGGATCAGCCGGATGCTGGCCACAGTCAAACCCATAACCACCAGACTATTGCAGCAGATCGCCGATTTCGGCCAGAAGATCACCGTGGCCATCCTGATCATGGCCTTTGCCGCGGCCCTGTTCGGCATTCTGGTCCGCAATTACGGCCTGACCGAGATGTTCCTGGCCGCAGTCGGCCTGGCGGTGGCCGCCATACCCGAGGGGCTGCCGGCGATCATCACTATCACCCTGGCGATCGGTGTCCAGCGCATGGCCGGACGCAATGCCATCATCCGGCTCCTGCCGGCCGTCGAGAGCCTGGGATCGGTTACCGTCATCTGCTCGGACAAGACCGGCACCCTGACCAGGAACGAGATGACCGTGCAGACCGTGGCTTCCGCCCGGGAAGTCTTCGAGGTCGACGGAAGCGGCTACGCCCCCCACGGCGGCTTTCAGCTGGATGGCCGGGAGACCGACATCTCCAACTATCCGGATGTCCTGGAAATGGCCCGGGCCGCAATGCTCTGCAACGATGCCTCCCTGGAACAGGAGGGAGGCCAGTGGCGGCTGCAGGGTGACCCCACCGAAGGGGCCCTGCTCACCCTGGCCCTGAAGGCCAACCTGGCCCAGGAGCAGGAAAACAAGAGCTATCCGCGGACCGACATCATCCCTTTCGAGTCGGAGCACCGTTTCATGGCGACCCTCCATCACGATCACGCCTCCCATGGCTTCATCTATGTCAAGGGTGCCCCGGAAAGGATCCTGGAAATGTGCAGCCGGGAGCGCAGGAACGGTGAGGACGCCCCTCTGGATACCAGGTACTGGCAGGATATCATCACCCGCACCGCGGACAAGGGGCAGCGGTTGCTGGCCATCGCCTTCCGGCCTGCCGATGCCGATCATCACGACCTCAATTTCGCCGACGTTGACGGCGGCCTGACCCTGCTCGGCCTCTTCGGCATCATCGACCCGCCCCGCCCGGACGCCATCGAAGCGGTAGGCCTCTGCGGTTCAGCGGGCATCAAGGTGAAAATGATCACCGGCGACCATGGCGCCACCGCCCGGGCCATCGCCCGCCAGATCGGGATCAGTGAGGAGCACGGGGTCCTGACCGGTCAGGAGATCGAAAAGATGGATGACCATGCCCTCAGCAAGGCCGTTGCCAAAGTCAATATTTTCGCCCGGGTCAGCCCGGAGCACAAGCTTCGCCTGGTGAGGGTTCTTCAGGAATCAGGAGAGATCGTCTCCATGACCGGGGACGGAGTCAACGACGCGCCTGCCCTGAAGCGGGCCGATGTGGGCGTGGCCATGGGCATCAAGGGTACCGAGGTGTCGAAGGAGGCGGCCGAAATGGTGCTGGCCGACGACAATTTCTCCTCGATTGTCCAGGCCGTAAAAGAGGGCCGGACCGTTTATGACAATATCCGGAAGGCGATCACCTTTATCCTGCCGACCAACGGCGGAGAGGCCGGGCTCATCATCGCCGCGATCCTTTCGGGCCGGCTCCTGCCCATAACCCCGGTCCAGATCCTCTGGGTCAACATGGTCACCGCTGTCACCCTGGCCCTGACCCTGGCCTTCGAGCCAGCGGAGGAGGGAATCATGGAACGGAAGCCGCGGGACCCGCAGGAGCCGCTACTGAGCTATTTCCTGGTCTGGCGGATCATCTTCGTTTCGCTGCTGCTGGTGATCGGCACTTTCGGCCTTTTCCTCTGGGAAAGGATGCACGGCGTCGACATCGACCGGGCCCGGACCATCGCGGTCAATACCCTGGTCATGTTCGAGATCTTCTACCTTTTCAACACCAGGTCCCTTAAGACCCCGATCTGGAGAGCCGGAGGCTTCTTCGCCAACTCGACCGTCTTTATCGCGGTGGTGAGCGTGCTCGCGGCCCAGTTCCTCTTCACCTACCTGCCCTTCATGCAGGATCTCTTTTCCTCCGTCGCCATCTCGTTTGACGAATGGCTGAGGATTTTGATGGTCACCGCGCCGATCATGGTGATCGTGGAGATCGAGAAAGTTCTGCTGAGCCGCTGGGAGGCGAAAGAAAAGGCGCTGCCCATCCATCCGACCAGGAGGGATTGAAACCAGGTAAAAGGTGCAGATATAGTTACTTTTTTAAATAGTTCCAATCGGATATCTCGACAAAAGCCAAATGCGGACTTGCTCCCCTTCCTTCAATCACCTGCCGTAATCGCTCACAGATTTCCCGGGTATGACCATCGGTTGTGGAGTAGACAATCAGAATGTTCGCCACGGGGAATGATTTTCGCTTTGATGTTCAGCAGACTACCTGCCCCCATCACTGAGGGAAACCCTGGTTGATTATAATCGGCACCGGGTTGATCTGCGGCGGATCGGGGTTGAACTCAATCGGCCGGGGATAGGATTGTGGCGGGAGAGGTTGCGGAGGATTCGGATTGATGATAATCGGGTCTGGATATACCTGAGGAGGAATCGGATCGCTCAGGATCGGGAGAGGAAGTGCAACCGAAGTACCAACCTTCATTACCCAGATGAATTTCCGGTATGGGGGAAGCATCGGCTGCCATCTGGATTTACCGCCGTAGAGAGAAAACTGAATGGCGATATCCTCGGCGATTTTTTCCGGCACATGAATCGGGATCTCTATGTCATTGATGCCGAAACGCAGAGTGGTTTTGTGGTGATCGGATTCTATTGAAACCGCCTCCAGGCCGTAATACTCCGAGTCATCCGTTCTGGTGACATTGAGCAGTGCCCAGAAATTCATCTTTGTTTTCCGGCCGGTGGCGTTGATGACCTCCGCGGTGATCTTCCCTCTGCCGCCGCTACGAAACAGATCCGACGGCTCAACCTGCACTTCGCCGAAATAAAACGGCCTTTCCTTAAGCTGAATGACTCCCAGATCAAGACTGTCACTGGTGCAAAGCGGAATAATCGTCCAGTCGCTCAGGTTGTATTCATCCACACTATCGTAATAGGCGGGCAGATAGGCAGGGTCTTTCTGTACCCGGATTTTATAATTATTGGCTTCCAGGTCCGCAAAACCGAAATCGCCTTTGTCGTCGGTAGAGACAGAGGGCCTTGAACTATAATGACAGGTGGTCCTGGCTCCGGTAGCGGTTTCGTAAGTTGTGCAGACCTCGTTATAGAGAACGACCCCTGCCTCTGCGACAGCTTCACCGGTCGCCCCGTCAACCACCGTGCCCTGAATTGCAGCGGCCTGCAGATTAGAGTGCCCCATGAATACAGAGATCATAAGAGCCAGAGGAAAGATTCTTTTCATGGGAATGCTCCATCTAAAATTTATAGATTTTTTCAGACCGACATCATTTGGATATTTCAGACATTGCGCAGCAACATACTCCATCAATTCGCCAACGGCCATCTGTTTTTTTACACCAACAAATGGCTCAGGCAAAAAAAAAAGAGGGCCACAAGGCCCTCCTTCGGATGCTGCGGCAATCAACCGTATTTACCGGACGCCGGATTTTTTCCGCCTGGCCGGTCTGCCGAGCTTCCGGACAAAGCGTTCGATCAATTCAAAATAGAGCCTGCCGCCGACCGCGATGATCGAATTGTGGTCGGCCCCCGGCACAACCTGCAGCTCCTTGCCGGCGCTGCCGCATTCGGCATGCAGTTCGGCGGCTTCACCCATCGGAATGATCTGGTCCCGGGCGCCGTGAATGATCAGGACCGGTTTGAGATAGCTTTTGATCTTGAGCAGATTGGCAAATCCTTTTTCTTCGGTAATCCCCAGAGCATCGACATCGAGCCCCAGAGAAGTGAGAACCGGCCGGGTGTGGGCGAAGCCGCTTTCGATGATCACCCCGTCGATGTCGCTGTTGAAAATGGCAAGCTCCACGGCGCAGGCGCTGCCGAGAGAGCGCCCCATCACCGCGAATTTTCCATTCCTCCCCGCCGCGGCGAGAAACTTTCGCGCGTGCTCCTTGATCTTGTAGGCGTCCTGAATCATCGAGGTCACTGTGGGCTCGCCGCCACTCCAGCCGTAGCCCCGGTAATCGGCCACCAGGAAGCTGACGCCCCTGCCCGTGTACTCCGGCGCGAGGTCGTCATAGTCGGCTGCGGTCTCCCCGTTGCCGTGAAACATGAGAATATTCGGCCCTTCCGGATCTTCCGCCAGATGGTATCTCGCGCCTACGGTAACTCCGCTCGCGACCTCGATATCGACATCGACACGGTTTTTTTCCGTCGTTCCGTTCTTCCGCTCCACCCTGGGGTGAAAAAGCCGCTGCACAACTGCAGGCTGATCGAGTACTGAATAATCCTGTTTCACAATATGTTCTTTCCGGTCCATGAAATTCCTCTCTGTAGAATCAGTTAAAAACAGAACCTTTATAACAGTTCAGTCATGATATTTCACCCAAATCAACCTGCGAAAAACAGAATGAGTAGCTTGCACGCGCTTTTCACGACAACAATTTACAATCTATCGAGAATGATTATTGTAAAAACAACCCTCTACCAATCATGGTGAATTTATGACAAGCACAATCGCAACAATGCTTTTAGCAGGCCTGCTCTTTCTGCCGCTCCTCTTTGCAGCCGACAAGGCCTTTGCCGGGACAACCAGTCCCGACAGATACCGGAAAGCGATCTTTGCCGGCGGCTGTTTCTGGTGCATGGAGAAACCTTTTGCAAAGCTGGATGGGGTCATTTCCGTCACTGCCGGATACAGCGGCGGTTCTACGGAGAAGCCCAACTATGAAAACTACGCCCGGGGCGGTCACCTCGAAGTGATCCAGATCATCTTCGACCCCGCGGTGATCGGTTTCGACAAACTTCTCGAGGTCTACTGGAAGCAGGTCGACCCCACCGACAGCGGCGGCCAGTTTGCCGACCGGGGGCATTCCTACACCACCGCGATCTTTTATTATGATGAGAACCAGAAAACACTCGCCGAGAAATCAAAGGCGGAAACAGACCGGAGCGGAGTGTTTGACAAACCGGTGGTGACCCCGATCCTGCCCGTGCAGCCATTTTTCCCGGCCGAAGAGTACCACCAGGACTATTACCGGAAAAACCCCCTCCGCTACAAATTCTACCGCACCGGTTCGGGGCG
>JAHJIQ010000060.1 GCA_018823285.1 Pseudomonadota bacterium | reverse complement strand
TGGCAACGGACCGGTCCAGATGGTCAATCCGAGTGCGAACAACTGGAACATCACCATGACCGGTGTTTCGTATTCCGCTAATGTGACGATTACCGACGAGGCGGCTAGCAACAGTCCGGTTGTTCTTCCTGTAACCGATAATAGTCCGGACGTAACACCCCCGACTCATACCGGCAGCTTGACTGCTACTCCGATCAGCTACTCTCAGATCAACCTGAGCTGGCCGGCAGCAACCGATGCTAAATCCGGTATGCATCCGACCACCCCGTACAAACTGGTCAGGGCAACAGGTGCTACGGCTCCGGCTGACTGTACCGGTACTGCTGTCTACACCGGCACTGCCCTGAGTTATAACGACACCGGGCGGACAGAAAACACCCAGTATTCCTACCGGGTCTGTGCCTACGATGCGGTGAACAATGTGACCAGCGGTCTGACGGCGTCGGCTACTACTCCGGTTATTCCTCCGGATACCACGCCTCCGACCCATACCGGCAGCCTGACTGCAACTCCGGTCAGCACGTCTCAGATCAATCTGAGCTGGCCGACTGCTACCGATGCTGGTGTTGGTATGCATGCGACTACCCCGTACAAGCTTGTTCGGGCAACCGGCGCAACTGCTCCTGCTAACTGTACCGGCACTGCCATTTACACCGGCACTGCTACCAGTTACAACAACACCGGTCTGACCGAAAGCACTCAGTATTCGTACCGGGTCTGTGCGTATGACGCGAATAATAATGTCACCACCGGTCTGACCGCTACCGCAACCACACTTGGTGGAGGAGTAACTATTCTCAATGGCTGGACTGCAACACCGCAGCTTACTGCAACAACCGGTAACATGAGTGGTTCTGTTTCGGTCAGTGCCGGTAGCAACAGGATGCTGGTCGTATCCGCGCATACCTATGATTCCGGCGGTGCTACTGGTGTGACCGTGACCGGTACCTACGGCGGTCGGCCCCTGAATGTAGTGGTCAGCGAGAACAGTAACCGTCGACACTCCTTCTTCTTGACCCTTGATGAGGCAGGTCTGCAGGCGGCTACCAGCACGACCTTGAGTCTGACCGTAACCGGAACTCATACTGGTGCTGCAGCCTATGTTGCTTCGTATCAGGGTGTTAACCAGTCGAATCCGTATGGACCTAGCGCGATTGTCGGTGGCGGATACAACAACAACACCAATAATGTTTACATCTCGTCCGGTACCACAACTGCCGGAACTGCGCTGCAAACTGCTAACGGTAGTGTGACGATCTTCAACCAGACGAATAACCTCCAGACATACAGCAGCAACTCAGAGAGTTATACAATGGAAACTGGTGAGACCGATAGCGGTGGAGTAACCGTAATGGTCTTCGAGAAGTCGTTCACCGCAACCGGAACCACGAACCCGACCATTACCTACGGCGCCAATACCAGGGCTGCTGGTGTCATCATGAGCCTGCATCCGTAAGTGATGTTTGATTAACAAGAACCCACACTTACAGTGTGGCTTACAAGGGACGCCCAACCGGGCGTCCCTTTTTTTTTTGTCTTGATTCCGAGATCTATAGGAGCTGAATGAGATGTGAGTTACGCGAGGCTCTCTTGCCTGCTACGATTTGACTCGCAATGACTTGTTTGTTCGGTCATTTCGTCTATAATAGGGGACGTTGGTGCAAAACACACTTTCATTTTGTTTTAAAACAGGATATTATCGAAAACATGGCGAGACAACCAAGAATAATAGTAATAGGGGACGTTGGTGCAAAACACACTTTCATTATGTTTTAAAACAGGATATTATCGAAAACATGCCGAGACAACCAAGAATGGATGCTCCTGGAACCTTGCACCATATCATGGGGAGAGGGATTGAGCGGACAAAGATATTTCGAAACCGGATTGACCGGGATGATTTCCTCATCCGGCTTGCCGGTCTTTGCAGTGATGAGACTCTGCTTGTCTATGCGTGGGTTCTTATGCCCAACCACTTCCATATTCTGGCTAGAACTGGTCGTCAGCCGCTTTCCTCAAGCATGCGGCGTCTCCTCACCGGTTATGTGGTCAATTTCAACAAACGCCATAAACGCGCCGGCCATCTTTTCCAAAACAGATACAAATCGATTGTCTGTGAAGATGAACCCTATTTGTTGGAATTGACCAGATATATCCATTTGAATCCTTTACGGGCCAGGTTGGTTAACGATCTGGCAGGATTGAATAAATATGAGTGGTCTGGGCATTCTGCTCTGATGGGCACGGCAGTCAGAGATTGGCAGGAACAGGAAACAATTCTTGCCTATTTTGGAACGAATTTCGAGAAAGCGAGAAAAGGTTATGAGAGCTTCGTGAAGGATGGCATTGCTTTCGGGAGTCGACCAGAACTGGTTGGCGGTGGGCTGTTGCGCAGCCATGGCGATTGGTCCCAAGTGGTGTCGTTTCGCAGAAAGGGTAATATCGTTAGTGCGGATGCCCGCATATTGGGCGGTAGTGATTTTGTCGATCAGCTTCTATCTGAGGTTGAAAAAAAGGAGAAGGAGACGTTGCGGCTTTTTGCCGATAAACTCGATTTAACGACGCTTCTTGTGAGAATTACCGAGGATGTAGGTGTAGAGGCATCGGCTGTCAAGAGCGGAGTTAGAAAAAGGGCGGTGGTTCGAGTCAGGAAATTGTTGTGCCAGATCGCTGTGCGCAGGATGGGTTATTCCGGCGCTGAAGTGGCCCGTTTTCTCGGGATTACTACCTCGACTGTCAATCGCCTGGCAAGCGGGAAGGAATTGCCGGAGATCTGGCAGAATGTGTAATAATGCTACTTTTGCACCAGCGTCCCCTGTTCTGGCAAGCGGGAAGGAATTGCCGGAGATCTGGCAGAATGTGTAATAATGCTACTTTTGCACCAGCGTCCCCTGTTCGTCCCCCTGTTTCATGCTGGAGCTGAACTTGATCTGCTTGTCTTCAAGGGGGGAGAATCAGTCGGTATTGAAGTAAAGTATACTGAAGCTCCCAAAACAAGCAAATCCATGCGGGCGGCCATCGACGATTTGCAATTAAAGCATCTCTATATCGTTTATCCAGGGAGCAAATCCTATCCATTGGACAAGTCTATCACCGCACTCTCGATTAAGGATCTAAACAACATTTTTGTTGTTTAGAGAATAAAGGGTCGCATCGTTAATCAGGTATCCGATACTGACAGCATGTTGGTAGTGATAGAAGATTTTCGCTCAAACCGGAAAGCTCTCCTCATGTCGTGACAAAATTATGGGGAGCTGCTAATTTACATCAATCATTTCACCCTTTGGGTACTCGCTTTCGTACCCCCTTGAGTGGTATAAGTCTGATGTTTCGCAGATAAGTACCCTTTTAGGGCATTAGCTCCGCCTTTTGGTATGCTTTCACCCATAGTGTATAAGATGCGTATGGGCAGACAAGCTGATTCACTCATCTAGATCGGTAAGAGCAGACGAGCTGCTCAACTTATATGATCTTTTGCCATATCTTATTACCATGAAAAAACTGGTCATCCTGCCTACCTACAATGAAAAGGAGAATCTCGCCCAGATTGTGGCGATGGTTCTGGCGGTGGATTCGTCCTTTGAGGTGCTTATTGTCGACGATCACTCACCGGACGGGACCGGGGAGATCGCCGACCTGCTTGCCTCGAGCGAAACGCGGGTTCATGTCCTGCATCGGGAAAAGAAACTCGGGCTTGGCACTGCCTATCTAGAAGGGTTTCGATTCGCCCTGGACCGGAACTTTGATCTCATCTTTGAGATGGATGCCGATTTTTCCCATAATCCCGAATATCTGCCGGATTTTGTTGAAGCGAGCAGGACGTTTGACCTGGTGATCGGTTCCAGGTATCTACAGGGAGTCAATGTGATCAACTGGCCCCTGTCGCGCCTGCTCCTCAGTTACGGAGCCAATATGTATGTCCGGTTGGTGACGGGTCTTGGTCTGCGGGATGCCACCAGCGGTTTCCGATGTTTTCGGCGGGAAGTGCTGGAGGAAATCGATTTGCACAAAATTTCCTCGGAAGGCTACGCCTTTCAGATCGAGCTGGCGTATATCTGCTGGCGGAAAGGGTTTGCCGTTGGTGAAATTCCGATCGTCTTTGTCGAAAGAAGGGCTGGAAAGACCAAAATGAGCCGGCGGGTCATCGCCGAAGCGGTGTGGATTGTATGGAAACTCAAGCTCCTGAACCTCTTCGGGCTCTACCGAAGAAAATAGGTCCCCCGTGAGCAGTTACGGCACGGGAAAGAATTGATTGGCGGATGAATGAAAGATTAAGAACATACAGCTGGTATTTTTCCCTGGCCGTCGTCGTGGTCCTGGTCTTCGGACGGACAGTGGGTTTTGATTTCGTTTCCTACGACGATACTATCCACGTCTATGAAAACCATTATGTCAGGAATTTCTCGGCCCGGAACCTGCTGTACTTCTGGCAGCAACCCCATGAAAAGCTGTATATTCCCCTGGTCTACAACCTCTGGGCTGTTCTGGCCTGGTGCTCCGGAATCCTTTTTCCCTCCGGCGGGGGCGAGCCGAACCCCCACCTGTATCATGCCGCCAATGTTCTCTGCCACCTGCTGAATACATTCCTGGTTTTTTCGCTCCTGAAGAAACTGCTTCATGACCCGTGGGGGGGGCTGGCTGGAGCGCTTCTTTTTGCACTCCATCCTGTCCAGGCCGAAGCCGTTTCCTGGGTTTCCGGGATGAAGGACCTGCTCTCCGGGCTGTTTTTTCTTCTGGCCCTGAACCAGTATGTGCGATGCCTGGAGAAAGATCCCGAGGCCAGGCTTCCGGTCTCCTCGTATATGCTGGCAACCCTGTTTTTTCTTCTTGCTCTCTTTTCCAAGCCGTCGGTCGTTGTTCTGCCTGTCGTCGCCGCGGTCATCGCGCGCTGTTTTTACCATCGTTCACTCCGGCGGCTTATCCCGGAGCTTGGGCCCTGGGTTGCCCTGGCCGTCCCGATCATCACAATGACCAGGTCCATTCAGGTCGGAGGGGGGACAATGGCAGAAGTGTCACTGGCCCATCGTTTGCTGGTTGCCGGGGATGCCTGCTCGTTTTATCTCTGGAAACTGTTTTGGCCGCTGGGGTTGACCTTTGACTACGGGCGATCCCTGGAGTATGTCCTGGCGCAGGGCTGGGTCTATCTGACCGGGATCATCCCGGTTCTGGCCGCTCTTGTTATCTGGCGGTTCCGTCGACCCTGGCTGCTGGCCGCTGCCGGTATATTTATCAGTTTGATCCTGCCGGTTTCCGGTCTGGTTCCATTTCCTTTTCAGATGATGTCAACCGTTGCGGACCGTTACCTGTATCTCGCGATACTTGGGCCGGCATTGGCTGCTGGCTGGGCGTTTTCCCGTTATCGGCAGAAAAAACCTGTGCTGATTGTTGCTGTCCTGATCCCGGTTCTGCTCGGAGCAGGAACAGTTGTCCAGAAATCCCATTGGCGGAACAGCGACGCTCTTTATGAAAACTCCCTCAAGATTAATTCTCGCAGCTGGATGTCCCTGCATAACCTGGGGGCTTTGGCACAGATCCGAGGGCAATACAATGAAGCCATGGCATACTATGAAAAGGCTCTTGCCGTTAAACCGGATTCTCCTATTGCCTGGAGTATCTATAGAGATATTGGATCCCTGTACCGGATAACCGGCGAATATGAAAAATCCATTGCCGCCTACCGGAAATCCCTTGATTTCTGGCCTGAAGCCCCTGCCTATTACGGTCTGGGCCAGACCTATCTGGCGATGGGTGACCCGGCGGCGGCGATTCCTGTTCTGATCAGGGCGGTTGAAAAGGACCCACGGATGCTGGATGCGTATCATGCCCTGGCCTCGGCATATTATTCGGTGGGCAGGAGAGGGGAGGCCCAAAGTATCGTCGCCCGTTCCCTGGCTATCGCTCCGGGACAGGCGGAACTTCATGCCATCCTTGGCAACATTTACTCTGATGTCGGTCAGGACCGGCAGGCCATTGCTGAATATCAAAGGGCTCTTGCCCTGAATCCCCGTCTGGGAGATGCCCATGCCGCTCTGGGATTTGTCTGGTTTCGGCAGCAGGATACCGCCAGGGCTCGCAAGGCTTTTAAGAAGGCAACGGAAGTCAGTCCGGAGAGTGGGTCCGGCTGGAACGGGTTGGGGATGATGGCTTATCAACAGGGGAACCTTCTGGAGGCCCTGGACGCCTTTCTTCAGGCAATCAAGGTTGATCCGGACGACGGCCTACTGTACAACAATGTTTCGCGGGTCTATTTCGAACTGGGCCGCTATGACCTGGCCGTCTCCTACTTCGATCAGGCCGTGGCCCGGGGGGTGGTCGACCCGGTCCAACGCCAGGCCGTTGAGCCCTACCGGTGATCCTTACTCCTCCGGCCTTGCCTGCCTGCCGCCTTCACAGCCAATAATCGCCAATGGTAAATCCACCCCAGTAGCCAGAGGCCGGGCCTTCCTTGTATCGTCCCTTTTGATGGCGGTGTTCAATTTCAGCGGCACCGGCTTCGATGGACGGGAGCCATTGACCGGAGACCATCCCTGTGACATCGGTGAAATATTTACCGATGATACGATTTTCGCCCAGCACCCGGCCGAAGCCATAATACGCGGCTGCCCGGAGGGGGAGAGATGGAATTGTTTCTAAAAGCAGAATGGCCTCCCGGGGGGTGGCAAAAAAACGTTTGCCGGTAATCCACCCGACTCCCTGATAAAAGAAATTTCGATATTCCGGGGGAATGGTCCGGCCGATGTTCACAGCATCCTGGATGTTCCCGTACCTATCCATGACCAGCCACCCCAAGCCCTCGTATGCGAAGTGGCGATATTCCGCCGGAAAACGGTTTGTCATCGCCAGAAAGACCTGGTAGTTGTCCTGGTCCGGTTCGACGTCTTCAGGGTAAAATCCCAGTTGTGCCAGGCCCCATCCCATACCACGGTAGTAATCTTCCAGTCGGCTCTGATCGATCTTGTTCGCCACTTGAAAGGCGAGCGGGGTTGTCGCTTGCAGTCGGCAGTATTTATCGTACATCCGCCAGCCGAATCGTTCGTATGAATAGCCATTCAAGTCGAAGGACGAACCCAATTGGCGGAACTTGATCGAGTCGTTTACCGCGAAGAGACCCAGAACAATCATGAGAATGAGGGCTGTCCTCTGGAGTAACGATGTGAGTTTGCCCCATGTTTTTTCATGGTCAGCATCATTTCCGCTCGTCAGTTGAGCGGCGAGAAGGAAGAGAGATGGATAGAGTGGCAGGAGATAGCGAAAAGTAATGAAACCGAATCGGTATTTTTCAGTGTAAAGCTCAAAATCAAAGGGGCTTGCCAAGTAGGTTGCCAGAAAAATCAGGCAGTACATGCCGGTGATGACCATGACCGACTCCCGCACTGGATAGGGGAACCATTTGCCGTATTCCTCGGTCGATGAGACCTTGGTCGCAAGTCGTCTCCCCGCCCAGAATAAACCGGCAATTGCGGCCAGGGTCAGCAGGGAGAAATAGAGATTTGAATAGAGCGGGAATGAATAGGGCGGGTTGTCTGGAAAACAGGGAGAATGTGGTAAGTTCCGGCTGATCAGTAAAATCCCTTTGTTCACAAGTTCGGATAAACCGGGAAAGCCTGTACCCCTAGTGGAGAAGACCGATTTGACTGGCGGAAATCCCTCGGAAAGTCGGATCAGTGGCCAGGGTAAAAATCCGACTGCCACGGCCGGAAGGAAGAAACGGAACAGCTTGCAGCGTACTTTCAATTTTATGAACGCCAGGGTGAGCAGGACGGTCACCAGCATCGGGGCAAAGATATAGGCGAAGAACATCCCGAAACCGCAAACAATCCCGAGGCCGATCAATAACTTCTGTCGCTGTGGCAGTGAATCCGTGGACAGATATTCAGTAAGAAGCAGCATCGCCATCGCGATGAAAAAGCAAACATTATTATGATGGCCCCAGATCATGAGATCGGATTTCAGAATCAGGGGCGGGGCCAGGCAGAAGAGAAAGGCCAGATTCCGGGCGGAGGTGAGACCGCCAAGGCGCCATGCAACTCGAAGCCAGAGCAGGAAGGTGGAGAACGAGACAAGGAGCGCGGATAATTTCATCGCCACAAAATTAGGGCCGAACACCTTCAGAAATGGGGCGGTGAGGAAAGACATCACCAGGGCGCCCCCCTCCTGGGGCCAGTACATATAATCCTGGAGTGGAAGATGCATGCCACGTAACAGCTCCAGGGCAGCGGTGCCGTTGAATATTTCTTCGTCATCATAGATGGAGGTGGGGGCGGAAACAAGAATGAGGAAACGGATGATGAAAAAGGCCGGAATGGCGCTCCACCACAGAATATGTTTGTTTTCCCAGAGGGTCTTGAAGTTTTTTTTGCTCACAATATCCGGCGCTTTGTCCAGGAAGCGATACGAGGTTTTCTTTCCCGGTGATTGATCATTGAGATTGGTCGCAATCACCCCCAATGGTGAAACTGTCGTGTAAATCTACACGACTGGTTCATTCGCGTCGAGAACGAAGTGTCGCGAACCTTCAACAGGCGGGTATCCATTCATATCATCAATCAAGTTGCTCGGCACTGCTTTACACCCAAGGGCACTCTCTTCAGTACCCCTTGAGGGGGCTAGGTCTCGAGGTCTCGCTCACTCGCTTATCGGTAAAAGCAGATACGCTGCGCAACTCAGCTTTTCACCCTACGGGTATAAGTTTCGTTTGAGCAGGCAAGCTGCGCAACTCAGCTTTTCACCCTTCGGGTATAAGTTTCGTTTGAGCAGGCAAGCTGCTCAACTCAGCTTTTCACCCTTCGGGCATAAGTTTCGTTTGAGCAGGCTAGCTGCTCAACTCAGCTTTATATTCAAGGCGGATCGTGGTAATTTACCAGGATGAAGATGGATTGGGCCGTGGCGATCGGTTCCCGACAGCACTCTTCCTTCCGGAGGGAAAAAAGTGGTGTGTCATGAAATATTCTTGGGTTTGCTGTCGGTGCCCCGCAATCCCTGTGAGCGGCAATGAAATACAGTGTGAATAGTTTGAACATGCAATGCGAAACGCAATCCCCGCAGCTCGAAGTCTCACTCTGTTCACTATCTGCTGCGGGGAGCTTCAATAGATTTGTGCGGCGTCACCGGCAAGAGCTCTTGACCTGTCTCGGTCTCACCGTGGCCGTTTTGGTCGTCTATGGCCAGGTCTGGGATTTTTCATTTACCTCTTACGATGATGATCGTTATGTAGGTCAGGCAATGGTCCGCCAGGGAATCACCCCTGCCGGTGTTTTATGGGCCTGTACATCGATCGTCAATGGGGCCTGGATGCCGGTCACCTGGTTCAGCCACATGCTTGATTTTCAGTTGTTCGGGGAGTGGGCCGGGGGGCATCACCTGGTCAATGTCCTGTTTCATCTCGCCAATTCCCTGCTCCTTTATCTTCTGCTGTTTCGTCTGACCCGGGCTCAGGGAAAAAGCGCGCTGGTCGCCACCCTTTTTGCCCTGCATCCCCTGCATGTGGAATCCGTAGCCTGGATTGCCGAGCGACGGGATGTCCTGAGTTGTTTCTGGGAACTTGCGGCTGTCATGGCGTATGCCGGTTGGATCCGCCGGGGAGGGTGGGGGCGTTATCTTGTTGTCGTCATCTGTTTTGTTGCCGCCCTGGGGGCGAAACCCATGGCGGTCACCCTCCCGGTCGTCTTGTTCCTGCTTGATTTCTGGCCGTTTGGCCGGCTGCTCTCCGAAGGTGGGGAACAGCGGCAGCCGGAATGGAGAATATTTATCCGCCGCCTCCTGGAAAAGGCCCCCCTGCTGCTCATTGCCCTGCTGATTTCCGCGCTGACGGTCTTTGCTGAGGATCAGCATGGCACCGTTGGCAACCTGGTCCAGTATCCCATGCTGTTCAGGCTGGAGAATGCCCTGCTGGCCTATTGTCGTTATCTTGGCCAGGTGATCTGGCCGGTGGGTCTGCATCCCCACTATCCCTTCCCGGACTCGATTCATCCCGTGACCGTGTTCGGTGCCGCTTTTTTTCTGGGAGTGGTGAGTTGGGTCATGCTTCGGGCGGGTAAATCAAGACCTTACCTGGCTATGGGCTGGCTGTGGTATCTCGCCACCATGCTGCCGGTGATCGGCCTGATCCAGCAAGGCGACGGTTTTGCCCTGGCCGATCGTTATACCTATTTTCCCCTGATCGGAATTTTTATCATGATCGCCTGGGGAGGCGATGAACTGGTCCGGAGAGTGATTCCGGCAGAGCGATGGAAAGCCGGACCTGCTCTCGCGGTCCTGCTGGTGCTGGCAGGATGCTCCTACCGACAGGCCGGATTCTGGCGGGACACTCCGACCCTGTTCGGTTATACCCTTTCCGTTGACCCAGCCAACCGGATCGCCCTGAGCCAGCTGGGAGTCTATTACCGGGAGCGTGGTCAACTGGCGAAAGCGGCCCCATATCTCGAGAAGGCGGGAAAACTGTATCCGAAAGATTTTGATGCCCGGGCCAACCTGGGGCAGCTGTATG
>JAHJIQ010000059.1 GCA_018823285.1 Pseudomonadota bacterium | reverse complement strand
ATGTGGGTTAGAACTTGACGATAGTGGAACATCTCGAACCTCCTGTTTGCCATCGGCCTTCCTCCTGAATTCAAATTTTCAGGAGGTTATAGCCGATTGCCGGAAAGTCCGGGACCCGATTAAAACCTCTTAAGGGGTGGCTCCATTACGATGATCATGGGGTGGCTCCATTAGCGTGATCATCAACTGGCTCCATTACCGTTGTCACGAAGTGGCTCCATTAGGTGATCACGGAGTGGCTCTATTGTGGTTGTCATCAACACGGCGAGGGCAACAAGGCCCGGCGCGGCGGCAGCTGGTACAGCGCCACCGGTTCCATCCGCTGCTCCAACCGCGGCAACCGCTCGGCCGACCGGCAGAATAAGGAGATCGGTTTCAGGCTGATCCGACTAGAAAAATAACCTGCCCCCACCTCACCGGCACCGGTTATTTATGGCAACCGCAGCCGCACCCATCCCCATCCCCGGCATCATGGAGACGCTTTTCCAGCATGACCCGTAAATCCGGCGGGGCGGTCTGCAAACAATAGCGCAGGGCCGCTTCCTGGACAGCGCTGCCCTCTTCCGCCTCCATGCAGACTTCCAGTGCCTGCTCAAATGACTCAAATTCCATCCTTTTCACCTGATATGTATTCAATCGCTCTGTTGCCCTTCTTTTTTTACCGGCTCTAAAGATAGCAGCTTCAGCCGGAAACTCAAGCCGACAATAACCCGGCATTGCAGATTTTCGATGAAACAACAACAAGCCAACGGCAGCCCTGCCCCTCGCTCTGCATTCTGCCTGTGTCGCAGCAGTATCGTATCAGCCCGGATCGTCGGCGATCCGGCGGTCGATGTAGGTCTTGACAAAGGCCAGGGCCTTGTCACGGAGGGATGAATCAGGCAGGGATGCGGCGATGACATCAAGGTCGTCCCTTTCGCGCATTATCTCGAAACTGGGCCTGAAGTTGAGAGTAAAGGCCCAGCTCATCTGCAGCACCTTGAACTCGTTGGCGTTGGTGAGTTCCTCGTAGGTCATGGGACGTTGCGCGAAGAGGTGTTGGTAGATCTCGTCCCGCACCGCACTCTCCTGGGCCAGGCTGAAGGTGACCACCGGATTTTGCAGGGCTTTTGGCTTGCGGAACTCCTCAGCCATCAACCGCAGGATATCCAGCTTGTCGGCGTCACGGATAAGCCGGCTATGGAGCAGGGTTTGCGGGTCGAGATGAGTCGGCAGGTGAAAGCGGTTGTGATAGATGATGGCCCGACCAACGAGCCGGCGCTCCGCCGGGTCCAGAGTATGGAGAATCCGGTGACGGGTCAGCTCACGGATGGCAAGTTTGGCGTGATTCTCCGATATCGCATCCCGGAAGGTCCGGTAGAGACGGTATTGCGGGAAGCGGCCCAGGTCGTGGAAAAGAGCGATCGCCGCCGCCAACCGCTGGTCATTGGCCGAAAGCCCAAGCTTACGGGTGATGCGCTCCATGTTCATCCCCACCCGGGCGGTATGTTGTTCCTTCAGATCCAGGTTTCGTTGGTGGTCGGGATCGGATTCCCTGAAGGAACATACATAGGATGTGAACCAGCGTGCAAACTCCCGATACTGTTCACCGTTCACGGAACCGTCCCGATGTTAAGAGATTGTCCCACCATGTTCAATTTACAAAGCAAGAGTTTAGAGTTATATGAACTGACAATTAAGTATGTCCCCGGAATTAATGAATACTGATGAATTATGACCCCTTTGTCTGACCTTCAATCCTTCTGCGAGACAGATTTTTTCAGAACTTTTGTACAATAATTATTCAAACTTTCGCCTGTTTGCAATGCCTTGATAGCGAGAGCATGATGGAGATCACTACCGGTGCGGAGTTGAAATTTCCCTGAATATTTTTTGCCTAAGGTTGCCGGAGGCAGAGGCTTTCCATCTTTCTGATAAATTTCAATCCACTCATCAACAATCCGGCAGAGTTCATGGTAAACCTTTTCCTCATCATCTCCATGGCAACATGCACCGATCCAGCCCGGCACCGACCCTAGATAGCACTGATCTTCTTCAGACCACTCAACAATTTTCAGATATTGATCACGCTCTTTCATTGCTTCACCTCCTCAATCTTTTGCCCGACCAGTTTTTCCTGGTATGGTTTTGCATCATCACCAAGCCTGCCGGAAAGAGTGAGAGCAGAACCTTTGTCAT
>JAHJIQ010000058.1 GCA_018823285.1 Pseudomonadota bacterium | reverse complement strand
TCCCACCTGGAGGATCCGGAAGGAAAACCGTCTCCGCTACGGCAAGGCGATCATGGTCGGGCAGGAGATCAGGATCCCGTTGCGCAAAGGCGGGCAGGGCCTGTTCGAGGAGAAACGCTACGAATACCACAAGGAGCTGGTTGAAGATTTTTTTGCCGCCTATCGGGTTGACCGGGTCACAAAGTACAAGGTCAAGTCCGGTGACAATATCTGGACTCTGTGCCGCAATGAATTCGATCTGCCTTTCTGGCTGGTCAAGCAGTACAATCAATCACTCAAGCCAAACGGGCTCAAGCCTTCGCAGGAACTGCTGATTCCGGTAGTCAGCCGAAGGCAGACCGATGTCGCCGCCTTCGCGGGGAAAGGCAATGTCGGTTCCTGAACATCAGCCGGTTTATCTGGCAGACTATAGAAAACCACCATTCCTGATCAGCAAAGTTGAGCTGGTTTTTGAGCTGGGCGATGCATGCACCCTGGTCCGGTCGCGGCTCCATGTTTCGCGAAATCCTGCTGCTGCCGGCCCGGACATCCCGGACCTCCAGCTGAATGGTCGGGAAATCATCCCGGTGGATCTTGCCATAAACGGCACGCTGCTCGGGGAGGATGAATATCTGGTCGCCGATGAGAAGCTGACTATTTATTCACCCCCGGCCGAGTTTGTCCTGGAACAGCAGAATCGGGTGTATCCCGAGAAAAATACCGCTCTGGAAGGGCTCTACCGATCCGGAACGAAGCTTTGCACCCAGTGTGAGGCGGAGGGTTTCCGCCGGATCACCTGGTATCTTGACCGGCCCGATGTGCTCGCCACCTTCACGGTGACCCTGATCGGGGATCCGGCGAGATATCCGGTGATGCTCGCCAACGGCAATCTCGTGGAAAAGGGAGAGATGCCCGATGGCCGGCACTTTGCCGTCTGGCACGATCCTTACCCGAAACCGAGCTATCTGTTTGCCCTGGTGGCGGGCGATCTGGTGCTGATCGAAGATCATTTCACCACCATGTCCGGCCGGAAAGTGGCGCTGCAGTTTTACGTTGAGGCGCACAACCGGGAGCGCTGCGGCCATGCCCTGGCCTCGCTGCAGAAGGCCTTTGCCTGGGACGAGAAGACCTTCGGACTCGAATATGATCTGGACCAGTATATGGTCGTGGCGGCCGATGATTTCAATATGGGGGCTATGGAGAACAAGGGGCTCAACGTCTTCAACTCCAAATATGTCCTGGCGAGTCCGGAGCTGGCAACGGACGCCGATTATGAAGCGATCGAGGCGGTGATCGCCCACGAGTATTTCCATAACTGGACCGGCAACCGGGTGACCTGCCGCGACTGGTTTCAGCTGAGCCTCAAGGAGGGTCTGACCGTCTTCCGCGACCAGGAGTTTTCCGCCGACATGACTTCCCGGCCGGTCAAGAGAATCACCGACGTCCAGATGCTCCGCAGCCGCCAGTTCCCTGAAGACAACGGGCCGATGGCGCACGCGGTTAGGACCGGATCGTACATTGAGATCAACAATTTCTACACCCTGACCGTCTATGAAAAGGGGGCGGAGCTGGTCCGGATGGTCCACACCCTGGTGGGGGCGGAAAACTTCCGCAAAGGGCTCAATCTCTACCTTGCGCGGCACGACGGCAGTGCTGCCACGGTGGAAGATTTTGTCGCGGCGATGGCTGAAGCGGGTGGCCGTGAGCTCGGACATTTCATGCGCTGGTACGACCAGGGAGGAACGCCCCGGCTTGATATCAGCGGCGAATATGATCCGGAGGGGCAAACATTTACCCTGAACGTTCACCAGAGCTGCCCGCCCACTCCAGGCCAACCCCACAAAGACCCGTTGCATATTCCGCTCCGGGTCGGTCTGCTCGACCGGCAGGGCAGGGAGATGGAACTGCATCTTGCCGGCGCACCAACAAGCGGGGGAACCTCGCTTCTTCTGGAGATTCACGACCGGCAGGAAAATTTTGTCTTTACCGGAATTTCCGGGAGACCGGTCCCTTCATTGCTGCGGGATTTCAGCGCCCCGGTGATCATGAACTACGACTATGCCGACGGCGATCTGGCGCTTCTCTTTGCTGCCGATCCCGACCCCTTTGCAAAATGGGAAGCCGGGCAGCAGCTTGCGGTCCGGCAGTTGCTGGCAATGATCGATACCCTGCAGGCGGGCCGGGAACCAACAATCCCGGCGCACGTTCTTGATTCGTTCGGGGCCATTCTGGCCGCGTGCAACGAACTTGACCCGCCCTTTCTGGCCCTGCTTCTTGCGCTGCCTTCGGAAGAATATTTGGCCGAACGAATGGAGGTTGTCGATGTGGAGGCGATCCACCAGGCGCGGAAAATCTTTCGGGTAAGCATTGCCCGGAGATTTCGGAGTGAATTCCTGGCAATGTATAAAAAATTCAGATGCACGGAACCTTACCGCTATGATCCGGTGCTGGCGGGGGAACGGCAGCTGAAAAATACCTGCCTCGCTTATTTGTGTGCCCTCGGGGAAGAGTTCGAGGAACTCTGCAGCTCCCAGTATTACCAGTCCGACAATATGACGGATCGCCTTGTCGCTCTTCGCCTCGCGGTCCACGGCGAGTTTGCCGCCGGAGGAGAACTGGTCCGGGATTTTGAACAGAGGTGGGGCAAGGAGCCCCTGGTTATGGACAAATGGCTGGCCATCCAGGCCACCGCCCCGCAACCCGGGACTCTGCAGAAGGTCCGGGGTCTCATGGAACACCCCGCCTTCTCCATGAAAAACCCGAACCGGGTCAGGGCCCTTTTAGGCGCCTTTGCCATGTCCAACCCGCTCTCTTTCAATGCTGCCGATGGCGCAGGGTATGCGTTCATGGCCGAACAGATCATGGCCCTGGACACCCTGAATCCGCAGATTGCGGCAAGGATGGCCGGATCCTTCAGCAGAATGAGAAGGTTCGACCGGCTGAGGCAGGAGCTGATGCAAAATCAGCTCAAGAAGATCAGGGCGTGCGCAGACATCTCAAAGGACCTCTGCGAAGTGGTTGCCAAAATTCTCGACAATTAAGACGATGGCATTGTTTTTTTTTGTCTCTCTGGATTGCCATTGCAAACCAAGCCATGCCGCGCCTATCAACCCTGTTCAAGCAGTCTGAACGGAAGGGAGCATTAGCTCATAAGGGCCTCAAGAATTGCGGGGCGGTTTTTTCGTATCAGGTTTGGCTGTCTGGCCGTGTAGCCTGGCCCCGAAGGTGGCGAGCAGTTCATAGATGGCGCGTTCGGATTTTCCCAGGTTTCCCGCCGAGGGGAAATAGGTGTCCGGGTTTCCGGGTTTCGATTTTCTGACCTGGTGGTCGGTGGGGGCCGGGAAGGGGTCCAGGCCCTGATTTCTGAACATGGCCATCGCCCGGGGCATATGGGAGGCGGAGGTTACCAGCACAAAAAGGCGGTTGCCCACGATCTCCTCTATGAACCGGACCTGATCACTGGTTTGCCGGGATCTTTTTTCAATGATGATTGCCTCTTCTTTTACTCCCAGATCCATGGCGACTGTGGCCATCGATTCGGCCTCGCTCATTTTTTCGTAGAGACTTCCCCCGGAAAGAACCAGCTTGCTGCTCTTGAAATAACGGTGCAATCGGATGCCCTCCACCAGCCGGACCAGGGACGAGCCGGAAAGATGGCTGGTGACCGGAAGATCCGGGTCCGAGTCATGGCCTCCGCCAAGGACCACCACGTATTGTACCGGGTACCGGCCGACTGGTTCTTGATGATTCGGCAGCTGAAAAAAAAGAGGATCGATTTTTGTTTCAAACGGTTTGAGCAACAGATCGGCAAGGAAGCCGGTGCTGAACAGGAGAAGGAGAATAACGCCGACGGTCATCAGCATCCGGCCGATCCATTGTCTCTTAGGCGCGGCGAACCAGAGCAGAAGAAGCCCAGCGGCCAGCAGAATGATCACCATCGGCATTGGGAAGAAAAATCGGGAAATGATTCTTTCGAGTATGAACATGGGGTGGTTGATAGGATATTTCGAGTTGAGATTTGTAATTCCGAATTGCTTTCATCAGTCGAGGGAATCGTCATACCGGGCTTGACCCGGAATGATGAATCGGCAAAGACATTAATCGTTGTCACATTATATTTGTCACATCTTCACTTCATGTTTCACGAAGGTGCCGTTGTGATATTCTTCAAACGCGGTTTGCAGTTCCTCCCGGGTGTTCATCACGATCGGCCCCTGCCAGGCAACCGGTTCGCCGATCGGTTTGCCTGAAATCAGGAGAAACCTGACCGGGTCATGACCGGTATGCACGGAAATGTTGGCGCCGTTTTCGTAGAGAACGAGCGTTCTGTTGTCGAGAAGATCTTTCCGGTCTTCGGAGAAAGAGCCGTTTCCTTCGATCACGTAGGCGAATACCGTGTGGTCTTCCGTGGTCGGATGGGTGAACGTGGTATTTGGCGGAACCGTGATATCGAGATATTGCGGGTCGATCACGATGTCGGTGACCGGCCCTGCGACATTCCCGACCCGCCCGCAGATAATCTTGATTTCTATCCCATTTTCCGTTGCAACCAGCGGAATCTGGGACGCCTTGACGTCGCGGTAGCGGGGAGGCATCATCTTCCGTGCCGCGGGCAGGTTTGCCCAGAGCTGAAAGCCCTCCATCCTGCCTTCGCTGTCGCCTTTCGGCATTTCCTGGTGGATGATGCCATTGCCGGCGGTCATCCACTGGACATCGCCGGAGGTGATATCTCCCTTGTTGCCCATGGAGTCGCCATGTTCCACATCGCCGGTGAGGACATAGGTGATGGTCTCGATACCCCGATGGGGGTGCCAGGGGAATCCTTGCAGATAATGGTCCGGGGTGGCGGAGCGGAAATCGTCAAGGAGCAGGAACGGATCGAAATGGGGCACCTCGCTGAAGCCGAAAGCCCTGTTCAGGTGTACCCCGGCGCCTTCAAGAACAGGTTTGCTTTTGAACACCCGGCGGATTTTTCTCGGTTGGTCCATTGTTCAGTCTCCTTTGCATGTGCACTTTTCAGACCGGAAACGGCGTGCTTGTGAATCAGGGAGAGGTGTCCTTTTCTTCGAAATATTCCGGATAGTGCTTCCTGGTGCATTCCGGGCAGATGCTGTGGCTGAAATCTGCATCTGTGTGATTCCTGATATAGACCTCCACCTGGTTCCAGTATCCCTTGTCATCACGGATTTGTTTGCAGAAAGAGCAGATGGGCAGGATCCCTTTGAGAGCTTTGATCTCATCAAGCGCTCTCCGCAGGTCGCCGATCAGTTCAGCCTGTTCCGTCTCTTTTTTCCGGAGGCGGGAGATCAGTGATGCTGCAACAAGACCAAAGCCTAGAAAACAGAGAATAATGAGAATCCTGATGTACAGCTCATGTTCGGGAACGTCGGAAATCAGAAGGGTGATAAAAGATCCTTCGTAGAAAAAATAGAAATCGAGCAGGGAATCAACCAGCCAGAGAAAGAGCCCGAGCCCGAGGGCCAGTACAACTATTCTCACTTCCTGTTTTTTCATATCCAGACCTAGTCGTTGGTTTACTGCACTTACAGCCTGTCAGTTGCGATGGTTAAGGGCTATCGTTTCACTACAGCACTAAGATTTAAGGTGCGCTGCGGGAATCAGTTAATATTTGCAACCGGGTGGTCGGAATCAATGGTCCGGACAGCTTATTTGTTTTCCAGCGCCTTGTCGATGGATTCAACGCGATCATTGCCAAGGGTTTTGGTTAATTTAGCTTTGTCGATGGGGGTGCGGATTTTTGTAACCGCCTTGTCTGCCGCTTTGGTAGTGATTTCATCAACCTTGCGAGAAGCCTTTTCGCTGACGCTCTCTTCACCTGAACAGGCGGTGAACAGAGTGAGAATCGACAGCATGGACAGAGCGACAAGGAAATTTTTCAACATATTCATTTCTCCTGCAGGTTAAGGGTCTTTGGGCATCCTATTGCCAGAGGCTGCTCTGGACAGGCGCGGCACCAGTCTCTTTTTCAATCGCTTCCGGCTGGGTTTTCCAGCGTTTATGCATCCAGACCCACTGTTCGGGAAAGCGTCTGATAATCCCTTCATAGGCATCAGAACATTGCTGGGTGTAGGATCTGATGTCTTTCTCCTCATTGGCGGTCCGCACCAGATCGAGGGGGGGCTGGCACTCCAGATGATAGGTGAGATCGTCTTTCAGGTACATGAAGATCGGGATGATCGGCAGGTCGAGCTTTCTGGCGAGTACCGCCGGGCCGGTCGGGGTGTGGGTTTGGCGGCCGAAGAAGTTTACGAAAACCCCCTGAGCCTTGGTATCCTGATCGATCAGCATACCGACCGAATGGCCCTTTTTCAGGGTGCGCATGATCTCCCGGGTGCCCTTGCCCCGAGCGATATTGGTATAGCCGGCGTTGTTCCTGGTGTCGACCAGGAAACGGTCGAGTCGTTCGTCGAACAGGGTGGTGCCGACCACGCTCATCGGGTAGCCGTTCTTGACCAGCCATGCGCCGAGGAGTTCCCAGTTACCGAAATGGCAGGTGATCAGGATGAGACCCCGGCCAGTGGCAAAGGCCCGGTCAAGATGCTCGGTGCCGGAAGCGGTGACCAGATCATTCAGTCCGGAGTCAATGAGCCGGGGCAATCTGACCAGATCGCCGATGGCCGTCGCAAAATGGATAAAGACTTTTCTGGCGAGAGTGATGATTTCTTCCCTGCTTTTATCAGGAAAAACCATGCCGAGATGGGCTATGGCACGCTTTCTCGGATTCTTCGACAGGATAAAAGCCAGCCGCCCCAAGGATCGCATGAAAAGGAGAGCTGGTTTGCGGGGCAGGGCGCGGAGCAGTTTTATCAGGACCAGCACCAGCAGGTAGAAGATATCGTCACGGATCTTTTTAATGGGATGTTTTTTTTCCACGATCTCTTTGCAAAAAAAGGTGAACATTGATTTCCAGGCATTTATATAGCGACGAATATAGGCGGTTCATTGCGGAGGTGTCAAGTACGAAGGGAAACCGGGAGTGGATCAATAATTTCCGTCATGTAAATTCCTTGACCCCCGGGGTTTCGGTTGATAATGTTTCGCGATAACCGGTTGGGCACAAGAAGAGCTGTCTGGTGGAACCTCCGGGTGAAACAGGCGCTGTTCTGGACAGGAGCTTGTTTGGCAATGATATCAGATCGGATTTCTGGTTTAAATTGAATAATTTCAGTTATTTATATAGCAACGAGCCTTCTTTCGGAATTGTGGAGATCCTCGGAGAAGTTCCCAGAAGATGGGGAAGGATGGATCATCTGAGTCGGTTGGTAGTTGTTGAAACCGGAAGAGTCTTGAGGGAAGAAGGTCTTGCCGGGGGTCGCGGGGTCAAGGTGAAAGCAGGCCTCATCGGCGGGACCAGATACGGTTCTCTGGAGACCGATCTCCTGTATGCCGAAACGGCCGCTGGTGATCCGCTACTTGCCAGTCCTCTGCTTTTCAGTTATACCCTGCCAAACATTTCTCTCGCGGAAGCGGCAAGTCATTTCGGCCTCACCGGTCCGGTTTATTCAGTCTTTTCCGAAAATCCTCTGTCGGCAGCGGAAGAGGAAGCGCTGCGCTGGCTGGCCGATGATCCGGAGCTTGCCTTCATGGTGGCCGGTGGGTTTGATTTCCGGGCGGGAGAGAAGGATGCCCACGGGCAGGAAGGTCCTGCCGATACGATCGAAGTCAATATCAAGGTGGTGAGAAAATAATGTCACATATTACCATTGTCTATCCCAGATGGCCGAAGATTCCCGAGCAGACCGAATTCCATCTGCCGCCCCATGGGCCGGTATGCCTGGCAGCTGAGGTCCCGGAAGAGTATGAACTGACCTTTATCGATGAAAATGTCGACCGGTTGGACTTCGACAAAGAGACCGATGTGGTTCTCCTGTCGATGATGCTGACCTGCCAGACCCCGCGGGGTATGGAAATCGCTGCGGCATACCGCAGGAAAGGAATCAAGGTGATCGCCGGCGGCATCAGCACCATGCTCCATGCCGATGAGATCGAGCCGCAGGTGGATGCGATCTTCCTTGGTGAGGTCGAGAATGGCCGCCTGGCCAAAGTGCTGAATGACTGGCGGACCGGGCAGCTGAAATCCCGCTACGATTACTTCCGGGACTTTCCGCCGATTGAATCGGTGGGGCCAGCCCGACGTGACATCCTGAACCGGGAACGTTACATCTATCGGGGCGTGCCGATGGTGGATCTGGTTCATGCCTCCCGGGGCTGCCGCTTCAACTGCTTTCCCTGCGCCACCGCCTATCTGGGCGGCAGGCAGTTCAGGCCGCGGCCCATTGCGCAGGTGATCGACGAGATTGCGGCCATCGACAACAATCGTCTCTTTCTGGTCGACAACTCCCTGGCCCAGGACCGGGGCTGGATCATGGAGCTGTTTGAAGCGATGATTCCGCTCAAGAAAAAATGGGTTTGTCACCCGATCCTTGATGAGGATGCGGTGGTGGCTAAGGCCGCTGAAGCGGGTTGCTGGTATGTGTATCAGGCAGTTTTTGATACTTCCGATGTGATCCGTGAGCGGGTGAAACGATTGAAAGACCACGGCATCGGAGTGGAGGCCGCCGTTCTCCTCGGACCCGATAATCAGGATGCCGATTATATCAAGAAGCTGGTCGATTTCCTGCTTGAGATCGATATCGATATGGCCGAATTTTCTCTCCTGACTCCGTTCCCGCACACCCCGGTTACCGATAAATATGAGAAGGAGGGCAGGATTCTCCACCGCGACTGGAGCCGCTACACGACCGCTGAAGTTGTGTATCAGCCGAAGCACATGACTCCGGAGGTCCTTCAGGAGATGTATCATTATGCCTGGGAGAACTTTTACAAGGACATGTCGCAGTCCCTCCGGATGGCCAGACTTTTTCAGAAGGTGGTCAGAAAAGAGATTGACGACAACACCTACCGGTCGCCCCCGAGGCTGACTGCGACCCGCCGTGACTGGGAGCTCGACCGGGGAACCGTCTGATGGGGATCAACTGCCTCTTGATTTCAACCAACCGGGTTGAAGTCCCTTTCCCTGTCTATCCGCTGGGCGTTGCGTATCTGATGGGCGCCCTGCGTGATTCCGGACATCAGGCCAGCCATTATGATCTGCTGGCCCAGGGTGGGTTGGCGGGCATTCCCGCGAGGATCGAAGAGTTCCGGCCCGACCTGATCGGGCTTTCGATCCGCAACCTCGATACCGTTGACAGCACTGCGCCGGACGCATTTATGGACGGTGTGGTGGAGGTGGTCGAGTTCCTCCGGCACCATACTTCGGTGCCGCTGGTTCTCGGCGGGCCGGCTTTTTCCATCATGCCGGAGATTATTATGGACCTCCTCAAGGCCGATTACGGGGTGATCGGCGAGGGGGAAAAGGTCCTGCCGGAGCTCGCGGATATGCTTGCCGCAGGGCAGGTGCCCGCTGAAAAGATCATGCGGGCAAAAACCGGTGACACGCTCTGGCGCCCGGCCCTGTATGATTCTCAAACCGCCGAGCATTACCTGGCCAGAGGCGGGATGCTCAATGTGCAGACCAAGCGCGGTTGTCCTTATCGTTGCAGTTACTGCTCCTATCCCTTGCTTGAGGGCAGGGGCTACCGGTTTCGAGACCCGGACGAGGTTGCCGAGGATGTGATCCGGCTCGGCCGGGATTACGGGGCCGGCTATGTGTTTTTTACCGACTCGGTGTTTAATGATATCCAGGATCATTATCTGCAGGTGTGTGAGTCTTTGATCAGGAGTGGCAACACCACTCCCTGGTGCGGCTATTTCCGGCCCCAGAATCTGACTGCTGAAGGGATGGCGCTGATGAAAAGGGCCGGGCTTGCGGCCATGGAATTTGGTACGGATGCTTCTTGCGACAGGACGCTTTCGGGTATGCAGAAGGGATTCACCTTTTCCGAGGTCGTGCAATGTAATGATCTCGCTGTGGAGCACGGCGTGCCGTGTGCCCATTTTATTATTTTCGGCGGCCCCGATGAAAATCGCGACACCCTGGCCGAAGGGCTGAACAACGTGGAGGCGCTTCGGCAGACGGTGGTTTTCGCCTTTACCGGGATCAGGGTGCTGCCGGGAACGGCAATGTTCCAGCGGGCCATTGATGATGGGGTCATGCAAGAGGGGCAGCCCCTCCTGGAACCGTTTTTCTATTTTTCTCCCCATCTGTCCGAACAGGAACTGGATGCCGCGCTTAAGGGCGCCTGGAAAGGAAGACTGGACCGGATCTATCCATCTTCGGTCATGCAGGAGAGGGTCACCAGGCTTCATAGCAAGGGGCATGTCGGACCCATGTGGGACATGCTGGTAAGGCATCACTGAGCCGGTTGACCATGGGGAGTGATCGTACGAAAATACTGCTGCTCATTCCGCTCTATAATCATGGAGGGACAGTCGCCTCCGTGGTTGATCGGGCGGTGGCCTCCGGCTGGCAGGTACTGGTCGTTGATGACGGCAGCACCGATGGCGGGGCCGCGACTCTTGCCGGGCGCCAATGCGAGGTGCTGCTCCTGCCGGAAAACCGGGGGAAGGGCGCTGCCATTCTTGCCGGGGCGGAACGTGCGCGCGAACTCGGCTATGAGGCGGTGATCACCGTTGATGCGGACGGTCAGCTTGATCCCGCAGAGGCGGCCCTGCTGGCTGAGGCCCTTCCGGATAACACACCCGCCATGGTGATCGGGGCCCGGCGGATGGATCGTGATAATGCCCCGGGGGCAAGCCTTTTCGGACGCGCTTTTTCCAACTTCTGGGTCCGCCTGGAATGCGGTCTTGAGCTTGCCGACACCCAGAGCGGCTTCAGGCTCTATCCGGTAAACGAGTTGCTGGCCATCGCCACCGGCTGCCGGCGGTATGATTTTGAGGTCGAGATCATCACCCGTTCCGCCTGGGCAGGGATTCCGATTGTCTCGGTACCGGTTTCGGTCCATTATCCGACCCCGGAGGAAAGAGAATCTCATTTCCACCAGTTCAAGGACAATCTCAGGCTGACCTGTCTGCATACCAGGCTCGTATTCCGCGCCCTCATGCCCTGGCCGCATAAACGGTTGATCGCCAAAAGTCCTGCGGCGAAAAAGGCTGAGAGAGACGAACACCTGTCGATGCTCCATCCTCTTCGACTGCTGAAAAGATTGTGCCTGGAGCACAGTTCGGCGCTGCAGCTTGCCGCAGCCGTCTGGATGGGAATATTTCTCGGGGCCTTGCCGCTGCTCGCCATCCACACCGTGACCATCCTCTATGTCAGTCACCGGCTGCATCTGAACAAACCGGCCGCGGTCACCGCGAGCCAGCTCTGCATGCCCCCGGTGGTTCCCGTGTTGTGCATCCAGCTCGGGTATTTCATGAGAAACGGCCGGCTGCTTTTCGACATCAACTGGGAGACCATGGTGGAGCAGATTCATTACCGGCTCTGGGAATGGCTGTTGGGCTCGTTGATTCTCGGCCCCCTGCTCGGGCTCGTGGTCGGGACGATTTTCTACTACGGAATCAGGAGACTGCGAAGCGTCCCGGGTGATGCTTGCGGCTCGCTGGAGTGATTGTGGGAAAAAAAGAGCGCAATCTGAAAGGGCGACTGGAATCCCTGGGGCATGACTGCTTTTACCTCACCCTCAAACTGTTCGGACACCGGGGGGGGTATCTGCTGCTGCTGCCCGTTATTTTCGTCTATGTCATCTGCAGCGGGAAAATCCACCGGGTAACCTCGCCCTATGTCTCCCGCCGTTTTCCCGAACATGGCTGGTTGAGAAAACGTGTCGACACCTTCAGGATCGTCCTGTCGTTCGGACAGGTTCTGGTGGATCGGGGCTGGCTCGGGCTCAACGTGGGGGCCTCGTTTTCAGGGGAGCTGGACGGGCGTGACCGGCTGCTTGAACTGGTTGCTGCGGGCAAGGGGCTGATCCTGCTCACCGCCCATGTCGGCAACTGGCAGACCGCCTTGTCCAGGATCTGCGATCTCGGGGCGCCGGTGAACTCCCTGATGCATTATGAACATGAAGCGGTCGCCAAACATTATTTTGATCTGCGTAAAGAACCGGTCCCTTTTACCATCATCAACAGCGAGGGGTTTATGGGCGGCTTGGTGGAGTCAACAGCCGCGCTGCAGCGCGGGGAGATCGTCACCATTATGGGCGATCGGTATACGGGGGGGCCCTATGCCGAAACAAAATTTCTGGGCGACACGGTCAGGCTCCCTGCTGCCGCTTACAGTCTCGCCGGGGCAACGGGGAGTCCGGTGGCGGTGCTGCTCGCGGCCAAGACCGGCAGCAGGAGTTATCGGCTGAAGGTCTGGAATGTCTTTCAACCCCTGCCGACCGAGAGAAATGAAAGGCGGAAGGGTCTTTCCCGATGGGCCTCGATGTTTGCCGGATCCGTTGAAAAATACCTCGAAGAGTACCCCTGGCAATGGTACAATTTTTACGATTTCTGGAGCCAATGACCCGATAATTTATTAAACTGCACGGTTTTACACTCTGGTAAATTATTTGTGAGCGGACACGCCGGCTGATAACAGAGAATCCGCGCCCGGCATAGTGGAGAAGGTTTTTTTATGGAAGAGCTGAA
Organism: Pseudomonadota bacterium; assembly: GCA_018823285.1. Lineage (NCBI taxonomy): Bacteria > Pseudomonadati > Pseudomonadota > Pseudomonadota bacterium. The sequence continues at coordinate 50,290 of JAHJIQ010000058.1, read as the reverse complement.
GCAGCAGATAAAAGAGATGATCGTCCGGGACCTGAAACTGCAGGGTGTCCAGGCCGGTGACATCAGAGACGATGATCCTCTTTTCGAGGAAGGGCTGGGCCTTGATTCGCTTGACGCCGTTGAGCTGGTGGTCCTGGTACAGAAGCATTTTGGCGTCCAGATTGAAGATATGGACGAAGGGCAGATGGCCTTCAAGTCTGTAAACTCTCTGGCCCGGTTTATCAGCGATCGCAGATGATCTGGTGTTGAAACGTTTGAGAATATCCGGCCGGCACTTCCCGTCACATTCATGGAGCGGGAAAAAACAGCATCAGGTTCCGGTCGGGAGGGCGTTTCCGGAGTGTGCAAGGTGATTATTCACCTGCCTCCTGTGTTGCTGATCACATACTTCTGCGGGATGATGTCATATAACTTTTTTTATGGCCTGTAACAATCAGATAGCGATTACCGGTATGGGCTGTATGGCCGGGGCCGGTACCAATATTGACGAACTCTGGGGAAATTTTGCAGAGGGCAGGGTAAACTGTGCCCAGGTTCCCGAATACCTGTTTCATACAATACTTGAATACCCGGTGTTTGCTGCTCCGGAAAACTGCTTTACCGAACGGGCAAGGGGGTTGGTATCGGCAACGGCTCCGAGGTTCCGGAGGGAACAGGTCAGCCGGACCATCCTTCTCGCTTGCAGTGCGACTGCCGAGGCCCTCGACCGGTCCGGGATTTCTCCAGATTCGCTGAAAGGAAAAAGGGTCGGCATCGCCCTCGGCACCACCGTGGGTTGCACGTTCCATAACGAAGAATATTACCAGGCCTGGCGGGACGGAAAAGAACCGGACCTGGCCCCGGTGCAGTACTATCTGGCGGGAAATGTCGCTTCTGCCCTGCACCGGATTCTCGGGACCACCGGACCATCGGCGGTGATCACCAATGCCTGCGCTTCGGGTACGGATGCCATCGGAGTGGCCAGGAACTGGCTTGCCGCCGGGCTTTGCGACATTGCCATAGCGGGCGGTGCCGATGAACTCTCCCGGGTGGCCTATAACGGTTTTGTCAGTCTGATGTTGTCGGACAGCGAGCCTTGCCGGCCTTTCAGCGGCGACCGCAAGGGCCTGAACCTTGGAGAAGGGGCCGGGGTTGTGGTGCTTGAAAGGTTTTTGGATACAGAAAAAAGAGGTGGTGAGCCGCTGGGCCGGATTCGGGGGTATGGCTGTGCCGCGGATGCCTGGCACCCGACTGCGCCGCACCCCGAAGGAAGAGGGCTGAAAAACGCCCTTGCCCAGGCATTGCGGGATGCAGGTCCCGATGTGGAACTTGCCCTGATCAACGCCCATGGCACCGGGACCAGGGCGAATGATGTCGCTGAAACCTCCGCTCTGGCGGAGATCCTCGAATATCCTGAGCAGGTGGCGATCGTTTCCACCAAAGGAGTGACCGGGCATACCCTCGGCGCGGCTGGTGGAATTGAGGCCATATTTACTCTCATGTCTCTTCGTGCGGGATACAGTCCGGGAACGGTCGGTTGTGAGAAAGTTGATCTTCAGTTGCCGGTCAAACCTCTTGCCCGCAACCAGGGCCGAGAGCTCTCGGGGAAAATCGGTCTCTCCGAGTCGCTGGCATTTGGCGGCGGCAATTCGGTTCTGATCATGGAGGCGTTATGAACAGGCCGGTTGCGGTGACTTCCGCATATGATCTCCCGGAAAACTATCAGATTCCCGACCATATGGCCAGGGACCTGCGTCGGGCAGACAACTTCATCCAGATGTCCGTACTGAGTGCCGCTGCGGCATTGGCCGCAGCCCCCGGGCGCGATCTCCCACCGGAAAACGTCGGCGTTTATATCGGCACCGCTTATGGTCCTCTGGAAACGAACTTCGAGTCCCTCGGGTCATTGATCGATGACGGGGAGGGGCAGATATCTCCAACCCTTTTTTCCCATTCGGTCTATAATGCGGCTGCGGGGTATGTGGCAAGACTTCTGGATATCAGAGGGCCGGCATTGACCATCACCAATTATGGCTGGCCTCTCCTGATTGCCATGGAAGAGGCGAGAACCGCTGTGGCCGTGGGACGGATTGAGAGAGGGATTGTGATCGGGGTTGAGACCTACAGCGAGCTTCTTGCCGACGCTTACCGGCGCTCCTATGGAACCGATACGGTCCCTTGGTACCGGAACAGTGTCGCCTGGATTCTGGATCCGGCGGAACAGGTTGACTGCTCTTTATGCAGGCTGAAAACAATCGGGCTTGTGGAAGCGGAATGTGATCCGGCCGACTTTCTCACCAGAAACGGGGAGAGGTGGTCCGGTCCAGGTCTGCAGGAGGGGGGGGCGCCACAGCCGATGGCCTATGCGGGGGCGATCACCGGAGCGGTTGCCGCTTTCCCAGGCGCCTATACAGGAAAGATCAGCTGGCAGATTACGGCACCCTTTGGCCGGGCTGAAATTGTTATGGAAATATGATACTGTATGTGCTTATTACACCCTTCGGGTATAAGATCCGTACGAGCAGACAAGCTGCTCAACTTAAGCTTTTCACCCTGCGGGTATAAGTCTCGATGTCTCGCAGGCTCGCTTATCGGTACGAGCAGACAAGCTGCTCAACTTAAGCTTTAAGAAAATTTCTGGAAGGTGGAACGTTATGAAGAAACTTGATGTTTTTTTCGTGATCGCTCTGATTTTTGCGTTTATCTGTCCTTCTGCATCAGCAGCCTCAGGGAAGCTTCCCGCCGACTCCAAGGCTCTGCAGAAAATGGAGGGGAAATATTATTATCTGGCCTACAATCTGCATGGCGACCAGAGACTCGGCAAGGTTTCATCTGTCAATTACCAGCTAGATGGCGGACTCATCCCCTGGGGTACGGAAGTCAAGATTCTGAAAGTGTATCGCAACTTTCTGATGTTTGCCGACAAGGACAGCGGCAAGAAATGGAAGTATGAATTCCACTACAACAGCCGTCAGAACCAGGGTCTGGAAGAGCATATCAAAAGTGTCTTCATTGAAGATCCGGAACCGATCCGCCGGAAAGTTGAAAGCCTTTCCGAACTTGACCGGGACGGGATCTATGACGGCCGGGTCCGACCCGGCATGAGTCGGGACGGGGTGTTGATCACCATGGGATATCCCCCGAAGTTCGCCAACAAGAGAGAACTTATGGGGGCGCGGGAATGGCTTTACTGGAGCAGCAGATTCAACCGGATTACGGTTGAATTTGACCGCAACGGTAAAGTGTCAAGGATCGCCGAATAGATGCCTGCGATGATGTTGACAAAGGGCTCGGGATGGGTTCATGCTATGGGTATCATTTACTAAACTATTTCTGACCGGAGGTTTGTTTTGATCATGCAAAGCGAAATGCAAGAAGCGCAGCTTGAAGTATCCCGCCGTTCGCGCTCAGCCTCGAGACGTTTCACGATAGGACTCCTGGTATTGTTCTCCCTGCTCGTCCCTGTTGCAGCGTCACTGCATGCGGCGGACCTTGAGGGAGATATCACGGTTGAAGCGGAAGGTTACGGCACCAACAGAAGCGATGCCCTGCTGAAGGCAAAGAGAGAAGCCGTGAGCAGCGGGATCGGCACCATGCTGATCTCCGAGACCGAGATCAAAAACTTCATGCTGCAGAAAGATGTGATCCTGACCAGAACAGTCGGCGCGGTCAAGAGCTACAAGATTTTAAAAGAGGAACCGCAGGGCGCGGACACCTTCCTGGTCAAGATCAGTGCGGTGGTTTCAAGGGCCAGTATCAAGCAGGACCTGATCGCGCTCAAGGTTCTCCTCGAGTCGATGGACAAACCGCGAATGATGGTTCTGATCAGGGAAGAGGGCGGCAATTCCGCCGAGACCGCCATTCTTGACTATCTGGGTGAGAAGAAATTCGAACTGGTCGATGCCGCTGCCGTGGCCGCGCTCATGGATAAAGATGATGTCCTTATCCAGAAGGCTACCGAAGGAGATCCGGCGGCCGCAGCCAAGCTGGGTGCGGCCAACGGCGCTGAATATGTGATTGTCGGCAAGGTCATCAAGAGCACCATGAAGAATGATCTGCTGGGCGACGCCGGAATGGTCTCGGGGCAGGCCAATATAACCGCCAAGGTTGTCAATGCCTCCAATGCGAGGATCATTGCCTCGAAGGCTGCCCTCGGAGCGGCAGCCCACATTTCTCCGGATTCAGCGATGGAGAAAGCCACCGAGAAGGCGGCCACGAAACTTATGGACCACAAGCTCTTTGAGGAGATCGTATCCTCCTTCCAGGATACGGTCAACAATGGGATGACCCTGGAGGTGACCGTGAATAACGTGAGTGATTTCAGCACCCAGAAAGAGGTGCGTCAGATCATTTCGACCCTGGATGTCTCCTCGATCAACAAGAGAGGGTTCGGGGGCGGAAAACTGCAGCTCTCGGTGGTTTTCCGGGGAAGCGCCGACAGTTTTGCCGAGGCGGTGGACGGCAGCAAACTGGCCGGCGGCAAGAAGCTCGCGGTGACTGATATTAAAGGCAGCAGGGTGGTCATCAGCCTGAAATGATGAGATGCGGGAAGTGGATTCAATCAGAAATTGCTTTATTGAGAGTGAAATACTTTAAGGAGATTACCGTGAAAAGATGTCTGTCCCTGCTAATGGGAGTGCTGTTGGTCCTCTGGTCTTTGCCGTTCACCGCTTCTGCCGACTTTGTCAAGACCAAGGTCGCGGTTCTGGACTTTCAGCTCCAGGGTGAAGGGTATGAAACCAAGGACATGGGGTCGATTGTTGCCGAGTGGTTCATCACCGCCCTGGTCAAGGAAGGGCGGTTTGACGTGGTCGAGCGGGCCATGCTGCAGAAGATCCTGAATGAACAGAAGATGGCGATGAGCGGGATTATCGATGAGAGCAGCGCCACCCAGCTCGGGAAGATTCTCGGAGTGAAGGTTATCATCTCCGGGTCAGTCATGAAGCTCCAGAACATCCTTGAGGTCAATGCGAGGATCATTGATGTCGAAACCGCCTCGATCATTGCCGCCGAAAATGTGAAGAGCACCGCCTCCACCAGTCTGCAGAGCCTGATTGTCCAGATGTCGGAGAAGATCATCAAGAACTTCCCGCTGGAAGGGTATATCATCTCCAGATCCGGGAAAACGGTTGCCATCGATCTCGGACTGTTGGCCGGAGTCAAGGATGACATGGAATTCATGATCTTCAAGGAAGGCAAGGTCATTAAACATCCCAAGACCGGGGAAGTCCTGGATGTGGAAAAAATTCAGACCGGCAAGCTCAAGATCACCAGCATCAGCAAAAAAATCGCCACCGCGACAATTACCGAGGAAAAGGGTGACGGGGCCGGGCCCATTGCGGTCGGCAATATGGTGAAGAGCATCTCCGGTGAACTGAAACCGATCCAGGAAACTCCGGCCTACACCCCGGCCTACACCCCGCCGCCGCCAGTGCGAGGGGCAATGAAGCAGACAGATTATATCCAGAAACTGGAGTCTCCGAACCTGAAAGACAAGGTCTATGGCGCCAAGAAGATCATCCGGGACGGGGTCAAGGACCCGGCGGTCCTCGATGTGCTGGAAAAGGTGGTGATGGAAATGTATAACCAGAATACACGTGACCGGAACCATGTCGATGCTGTGGCCTGGATGGTAAAGGCGTTGGGGGCCCCGGGCCTTCCGAAATACAATGCTGCGGTCGAGACCATCGCCAAGAATGCCAATAACCGGAAGATTAGAGGCTATGCCCAGAAAGCGTTGGGCAGGTAGTGATGCGGCTATTGAGCAATAAATAAAAAACAGCAAAGAAAATTCCTGTTAGTCCCTTCTTTGAAGGTCGGCCGTAACAGGAATTTTTTTATCAGACCAATTGCGGAGGGAGTATGGCCGATTCCGGAACGATTCTCGTTACAGGGGCAAGCAAGGGCATCGGTGCGGCAATTGCCAGAAGGCTTGCCGTAAGCGGCCGTGACATCTGGCTGAATTACCGCTCCGATCATCAGGCGGCGGGTGAGGTTGCCGGAGAAATCGAGAAAATGGGGCGTAAATGTACACTGCTTCCATTTGACGTGGCCGACGAAGAGGCGATGCATGCCTCCCTGCTGCCGCTCCTTGAAGAGGAAACGCCATTCGGGTTGGTCCATAATGCCGGAATTACCCGCGACTCGCTGCTCGCGATGATGCAAACCAAGGACTGGGATTTGGTCATGAGGGTGCATCTCACCGGTTTTTTCCTGGTCAGCCGGTTGATCGTCAAAGAAATGATGTCGGTCCGCCGGGGGAGAATTGTCGCCATCGCCTCGACCTCCGGGGAGGCCGGGCAGCCCGGGCAATTTAATTATTCCGCGGCAAAAGGGGGGATGATCGCGGCGGCAAAATCCCTTGCCCGGGAAGTCGCCAAAAGGAAGATCCTGGTCAATGTGGTGTCGCCCGGACTGATCGATACCGAAATGATCGAAGGGCTGCCCCTTGATAAAATGCTTGCGGGCGTACCCCTTGGCCGGGTCGGCCGGCCGGAGGAGGTTGCCTCGGTGGTGGAGTACCTGATGTCAGATGATGCTTCCTACATTACGGGGCAGGTTATCAGTGTGAACGGCGGCCTTTATATTTAAGATGTGTTCTGGAAGTTGCGTGTGTTTTGCCAATCGAAATTACCATGACTGAATGAATCACCGGAAACCGTTTTGAGTACTTCTAAAAAAATCCCTGATCTTCCCTGTACTGTTGAAAAGCTGATTCCTCAACGCCCGCCGATGCAGGTTGCTCACCGACTGCTATTAAGGGATCGCCCGGGAAATTTCTCGGTGGTGGAAGGGGATGCTCCCACCGGCGGGATTTTCAACCCCGATGGGGCTGGCGTAATCCCTGAATATTTCATGGAACTGATGGCCCAGTCGATGGCGGCGGTAAACGGGTATGACTCCCTGGTTGACGGCAAGGAGAGCGGGAAGGGCTTTCTGGTCGGGATCGACGACTTTCGCTGGCAGGACCATCCCCGCTCCTCCGGGCCCTTCCGGGTGGAGATAGTCAAGGACTTCGAATTCGGGCAGGTCACGGTGGTCAGCGGCAAGATCTTCACCCCTTCAGGCGACCTGATCGCCAGCGGCAGCGTCAAGGCCTGGGAGGAGTGAACGTGTCAAAAAGAATGGCCGCAAGCGCAGGCCGGGTACTCCTTGGGGGTGTCCTTTATCTTTTCTTTCTGTCCGGCATGGCATCTGCCGATCAGGTACAATTGAACGATTTTCTGGATCGGGTGGAAGAAAAGGCCGCAACCGTCAGTTCGTTTCGCTGCAACTTTATCCAGGAAAGGCATCTTTCAATTTTTCCGGAGCCGGTGATTTTTTCGGGCAGTTTATCGCTGGAAAGGCCCGACCGTCTGCGCTGGGAGTTCACCGAACCGATCCCTTCCGTTCTTATTTTAAACGGCAGCTCCGGCGCCAAGTGTGAACCGTCCGGGAAAAAGATCCGGTTCAGTCTGGACTCCGACCCGGTCATGCGGCTTGTCGCCAGGCAGCTCTGGAGCTGGACCAGTGGCTCATACCGGGAAATGGGTGATGAGTTTGCCATGGCTTTTTCTGCCGGGCCACTTCTCTCCATGACGCCTGTCAAAGGTGGCGCTGCGGTCTTTATCAGCAGGATTCAGGTCCGGTTTGATCCGGAAACATTGCAGCCGGTGCGGGTCAGCATCATGGAGCCTGCGGGTGACCGAACCGAACTTTTTTTCAGCGCATACCAGTTGAATCTTCAACTGCCGCCGGCAACTTTTTCAGAATGCCCGGTAGAGAAGGAACGTACGCAGATTAAGCAATGATCTCTTCAAAGGGCAAATCATCTCTTTCGCTTCGAATTCTAATCCTTTTCATTACCATCACCGGTCTTGCCGGCGTCTGGAATGTCCGGTTGGCCGAAGACGCCCTCGACCTTCTTCCGCAGTCTGCCGTCAGCGAGGACTTGGCAAGTCTCCAGAAACTCGGGGTAATCAATCGGATCTTTATCTCCCTGGAAGAGAAGGACGGATCTCCGCCCCGGTCTCTTCCCGAACTACAGTCGGCTCTAAAGGAATCAGCTGAAAATATTGGCGCTGCCATGGTTGGCAACCCGCTCTTTTCAGAGATTTTTTATCGGCTCCCCCAAGGTTTTGAGTTTGAAATATCTAATACAATCAGCACGTTACTGCCTAATCTGATCGACAGCGGTGATCTGCCGGTCATTGCCGAACGTCTGGAGCCGGAATTTCTAGAAGAGAAGCTTAAAGAGAATTTTATGGCCCTGAACAGTCTCGCGGGAATTGCCCTGGTGAACCGGATCAGGGAAGACCCTCTCGACCTCTCGTTGCTCGTTATGAAAAAATTCATGGCCCTGAAAGGGGGGATGAAGATGCAGGTTAATGACGGGTACTTCTTCAGTCAGGATGGCCGCAGTTGCTTGATCTGGGCCGAGAGCAGACTGCCGCTGACCAGCTCGGCAGAAGCGGGCAGGATCATGGAAGAGTTGGGATCCATTTTCTCTTCAGGTCTCTCCCCTGGTATAAGGGGCGGGATAACCGGGGCGCTGCCGCATACCCTGGCGAACAGTGAGGCAATCAAGAACGACCTGAAAAAACTTCTGCCCGCCGCCATGCTGGTTCTGGTTTCCTTTCTCCTCTTTTTCCTCAGGGATCTGCGGGCCCTGTTGGTGGTTGCCATACCATTTCTCGCAGCCCCACCGGCAATTGCCCTTGTTTCGCTGTGGTTCGGCACGGTCAGTTCGATGGCGCTTGGTTTCGGGATTGTGCTCCTTGGGATCGGTGTCGATTTTGCGGTCCATATCTTTCTCGGTTGTTCCGAAAGTGTTGAGCCGAAAAAAATACCACCGGAGCTTCAGCGCTCGCTTCTGACGGCGGCCCTGACCACCATCTCGGTTTTTGTCGTTCTGCTCTTCTCACAAGTTCCTTCGCACCGGCAGATGGCCTTTCTTGCAATTGCCGGTCTTTCCTGGGCTCTGGTGATCTCCTGGTTTCTGGTTCCTGGAATCGCCGCCGGGTATGCCAGGAAAATCCGGATCGGGACAGACGTGGGGTTTGAGTTCGTGAGACCCGGAAAAGCTGGGGCGATTGCAGGGAAGATCGCTGTACTCGTATGGCTCACCCTGGTGGCGGCGGCGGTGGTGTGTGCCCCCGGGCTTCATTACAATGGTGATCTGAGAGCCCTTGATGTGCCATCGGATTCGGTGCGATATGATGAGGAGCGTTTTATTTCCAACTGGGGGCATGGTCATGACCAGGCTTTTATTGTTGCCACCGGAAACTCAGGGCAGGAAGCTCTCGATATCAATGACCGGGTGTATTTGAAGCTGCAGGAGGGGGCGGGTCTTTCCGGAGTCCAGTCATTGGCACCCATTTTACCCGGACCTGCCCGGCAGCGGCGCAATATTGAAAACTGGGGCCTGTTCTGGCGGGAGCGGTTTACCCATTTTTCCGCATTGCTGGAAAATAAAGCACTTGATGCCGGTTTCACCGGGAAGGCTTTTACCCCTTTTCTGGAAAGAATTTCGAATATTCCGGAAGTGTTTTCCCCTGAAATCATGCTCAACGGCCCGTTGCGACCCTTGATGAAATCATTGTTCAGCGAGGTTAAATCTTCCGGAAATGATCCGGGCACCTTTCTTGTGGCAACCGTGGTGCCGGACAGTGATGCCTATCGTTCTCTGTTGAGCGACATGCCGAAAACAATCAGTGGCACAAGGGTCATCTCCAACAGCCGCTGGCGGGATGAGGTGGAAAAACAGCTTGAGCGTGACATCGTCAGACTCTCGCTCGCCGCAGCGCTGATTGTTATCCTGATCTGCAGCTTTGTCTTCAGGAATCCGCTCAGGGTTTTTGCCGTGCTGGCCCCGGTGATCGCGGCTCTTTCAGCAATGGTGGTGTTTGCAAGAATCACCGGCGGGGATTTAAATATCATGCACGCACTCATGGGCATTATGGTCATCGGGATCAGTGTTGATTACGGGATATTTATTGCCCGTTCAGAGCAGAATTCAATATCAGGGGCCACCAGCAAGGCGGTGACCGTCTGTGCGGTGAGTACTCTCTCAGGCTTCGGAGTGCTTGCTCTCGCTTCACATCCGGCCCTGAAGGCTCTGGGGTCGACGGTCCTGGTGGGGATTGGAGCCGCCTGGCCCGTTGCGTTGCTGGTCACTCCCGTGCTGCTGGGTCTTGCCCGGAGAGATCAATGATCCGCGCTCTGCTCGCAATCCTCTTGATCGGTTTTCTGGTCGGATGTTCCCGGCTGACTGTAAGCAGCGTTGGGCCGGAGCAATTGCTGCCGGTTGAGCGGAGTCTATGGCAACTGAACATCGGCAGTCGGCAAAATCCGCAATTCACGGGGCTGCTGGCACTGCGAATTTCAGGGAGTGGCATTGAGGCCGTAGTGCTCGACAGCACCGGTATCAAACTGCTTGCTGAAAAGATCGGGCCCGATGGTGAAATCGAGGTGCAGACAGCTCTCCCGGTCATCAGGGAAAAGGGCTTGCCTGCCTTTCTGGGCACCGGGCTGCACCGCATATTTCAGTCCGCTGCCGGGAAAACATCGGTTCCATGCCGGCAGGAATTCCTGCTCCAGCGCTGTTTTGGTGAAAAGAGCAATGGTCGGCTGATCAAATCGGTTGGCTTTGGCCCTTTTGAGTTGTGGTCGGTCGAGTATTTAATTAATAAAGAGAGAACTGAGCCGGGTGTGTCGGGAGCTGTCCTTGATTCGGGATGGTTTATCCCTCTTCTTCGGTTGGAAAGAAAATGAATGTGATTAAATAATTTGGCAATGATTGATCTTGAAAAAACATTTCTGAACCGCAATTTTGAACCGGATGAGGGCAAGGTCACAGCGAGGATCAAATGCCCCGCTGATTTTGCCGCTTTTGACGGTCATTTTCCTGGACAACCGGTGTTGCCGGCAGTGATCCAGTTGGCTGCCGTCAGGATTCTCGCCTCTTCGGCGGCCGGCATTGAACTTGAACCGGTTGCCACGGAAAAGCTGAAGTTCAGCGCCATGGTCCTGCCTGAGGAGGAGATCAATATCTCCCTTGTCATGAAAAAGATTGACGCCTGCTGGGAAGTCAGGTTCCGGCTCAGCAGAGAAGGCGGCAAGGTCTCCGCCGGGACTATACTCTACCGTGAGGGTGGGAACTGAGGATGGGTTTTGCCAGAGCATATTTCACCGTCGACCCGGCGGCTCCATCAGCACTGACCGCCAGGGCCACCCGGAGGGTCAGGTTTGAAGAGGTTGATATGCTCCGCATTGTCTGGCATGGCAATTATGTCAGCTATCTTGACGATGGCAGGGTTGCCTTTGGTGACCGCTATCCGGCGTTAAGCTACGGGAAGATGCGTGAAGAAAAAACGGCGGCCCCTATTGTCCGGATTCATCTCGATTACCAGTCCCCGCTTCATTTTGATGAAGAGATGGAGATCATTACCACCCTGCACTGGAGTGACGCGCTGAGGTTCAATTTCGAATACCGGATAAATGGAGCGGACGGCAGGCTCGCCGCCCGGGGGTACACGGTCCAGCTCCTGACCGATCTCTCCGGGACAACGATCCTGTTGCCACCGGACTGGATCGCTGCATTCCGGAGAGAATGGCAGAGCGGAGTGTTCGGATGAAGGAAGTCGTCATCGTCGCGGCAGCGGTGGAAACAGCCCTGGGTAATCTGGAGGCAACCTGGCAGGGCCTGATGAGAAAAAAATCCGCGCTGGAAAAAGACCGCTTGCCGGGAGCGCTGGCCGGATGGCCGGTTGGTCTGGTACCCGGTCTTGATGGTGCACCGGGTTCATCCTTGAGATTGAAAAATCTGGTCAGAAAACTTGTCGCCGGTCTGCCGGAAATTCCGGAAAGGGCGGGGCTGGTTGCTTCAACCACCAAAGGCGCTCCCGATGAACTGTTCGCGAAAAATATCGACTGGCCTGGGCAGCCGTGGGAAGTGGCCGCCGATATCACAAAAATTGCCGGAATTACCGGGAAGCGCAGCACGGTAAGCGGGGCCTGTGCCTCCGGGACCATTGCCGTCATCCAGGCAGTGCAGAGACTTCTGGCTCCCGGTGGCGAGAAAGTCTGTCTGGTGGTCGGCCTGGATCTGGTCAGCACCTTTGTCACCAGTGGCTTTGCAAAACTGCACGCCCTCTCTCCGGAGCGAAGTCGTCCCTTTGACCGGAACCGAAACGGTCTCTCTCTTGGTGAAGGCGGTGGCGCACTCCTTCTGGCAACGGTGGAAGAGGCTTCTGCCAGATCCTGGCCCGTTCTCGCAAGGGCAGGGGGCTGGGGGGTCTCCTGTGATGCCGGGCATATTACCGCGCCCTGCCGGGAGGCCAGCGGTCTGATCAGGGTGATTGAAAAAGCGTTGCGCGGCGGGTTGGTTCCGGGCGGGATAAATGCTCACGGGACCGGCACAACCTATAATGATGCAATGGAGATGCGGGCCTTTTCAGACCTCTGGTCGGGCACGATCCCCTTCCATTCGGTCAAGGGCGCAATCGGACACACCCTTGGCGCGGCTGGTGTTATAGAAGCAGCCATCGCCGTCAGGAGCCTTGAGGCGGGGGTGTTGCCGCCAACGGTGGGATTAGAGGAGTCGGAAGACGGAATGAACGTTTCCGGAGAGGATGCGTTGCCGCTGACCGGGCCGTCCGTCTTAAGCACGAATTCCGGTTTTGGCGGGATCAACGCAGCGCTCCTGCTGCAGCAATAATTTTTCAGGACTTCACTATGCCAGCAACTGATGACAACAGGATTCTTCTCGTTCACCCGCTCGGGTACCTGAAAGAGGCCGCCGGGAGAGACATCTCGCGAATGGCGAATATCATGCCGCCCCTCGGTCTGGCAGGAATTGCCGCTTATCTCGAGCGGGAGGGGATCAGGGCCGATATCATCGACTGCTATGCCCATCCTGAATCCGATGGTCTGATCAGGGAATACCTGCGCGAAAAAAAGCCGGGATTTATCGGCCTCAGCTGTACCACTTCCAGTTTTCTGGATGGGGTACGGATCGCGGAAATGGCCCGCAGTGAACTGCCGGGAATTCATACCGTATTCGGCGGGGTCCATGTATCGGCGCTGGCCGAAAGAAGTGTCAGGGATTACCCGGTGGTCGATTATGCGATCATGGGTGAAGGCGAACAGACCCTGACCGAACTGGTCCGGCTTGGCGGGCAGGACCCGGCAGGATTGAAGGGTGTTGTCTACCGGAGTGCTGACGGGACGGTGATCAATAACGGGCAGCGGGAAGTACGCCTGGAACTCGACAGCCTGCCTTTCCCGGCCTATGAGAAGCTTGCCGGATACCCGGATTCTTATATGCTGCCCATCTTTAATTACCCTCGCGCCCCCAACAGCAGCTGCATTTCAAGCCGGGGGTGTCCTTACGCCTGCAGTTACTGTGACCGTTCCGTTTTTCGTCGCAGTTTCAGGTACAACTCCGCCGAATATCTTTATGAGCACCTTGAGTATCTGAAGGAAAGGTTCGGAATCAGGCACATCAACTTCTATGATGATCAGTTTACCTTCAACCGTAAGCGGGTGGAGGAGTTTACCGGAATGATCATCGACCGCTCCCTGGACATGACCTTCAACTGCGCGGTGCGCGCCGAGCACATTGATTTCGATCTTTTACAGCGCATGAAACAGGCCGGCTGCTGGATGATCAGCCTGGGGATCGAGACGGGGGATGAAAACCTTCTCGCCCAACACCGGCAGAATGCGGATCTTTCCATGCTGGCCGACAGGATCAGGATGATCAAACGGGCCGGGATCAGGACCAAGGGCCTTCTGATGATGGGGCTGCCGGGAGAGAGCGAGGAAAGCATCCGGCGCAGCATGGACTATGTGTTCTCCCTGCCGATCGATGATTTCAATCTCGCCAAGTTCACCCCTTTCCCGGGTTCACCGATCTATGAAAAGATCCATGAGCTGGGGAGTTTTGAAGAGAACTGGGAAAAGATGGACTGCATGCGGTTCCAGTTTGTGCCCAAGGGGATGGACAAAGAACGGATGGAAGAACTGTTCATCCGTTTCTACAAGACCCATTATATGCGGCCGAAAGTCCTGCTCGGTTACCTGACCATGCTCTGGCGCTCTCCGGACAGCTGGCGGCGGTTTCTCGGTAATTTTTTTGATTTTGTCAGGTTTGCCCGGAGCAATAAGCGGCTCGGAGATGCTGAAAATGGCTGAACCGATGAACGTTTCAGGTTCCGGAAGAGAACTTGCCCTTGAGGCGCGAGGGCTCGTCAAAATCTTTCGGGGGATGAAACACCCCGCCCTTTCCGGGGTTGATCTGAAGATCAGGAGCGGCACCATCTTCGGTTTTCTCGGGCCGAACGGGGCCGGGAAGACTACGGCCATTTCAATCATGAGCACCCTGCTCAAACCGACCAGCGGCTCGGTGGAGATCTTTGGTCGCGACTGCGGGAAAAAGCCTTCGGCAATCCGCCGGATGATCGGGCTGGTACCCCAGGATATCGCCCTCTATCCGTCACTGACCGGAAGGGAAAATCTCTGTTATTTCGGCAGGTTATATGGAATGGGGGGCGAGGTCCTGCAGCGACGGGTCGGCGAATGCCTGGCCCTGGTCGGACTTGCCGACAGCGGTGACCAGAGGGTGGATTCTTTCTCCGGAGGGATGAAAAGACGGGTCAATCTGGCGGCAGGGATTCTCCATCAGCCGAAACTCCTCTTTCTGGATGAACCGACGGTGGGGATTGACGCCCAGTCAAGGAACATGATCATGGACCGTCTTCTTGAGTTGCGCGGGCAGGGAATGACCATGCTCTACACGACCCATTATATGGAAGAGGCGGAAAGACTCTGCGATGAGGTGGCGGTTATTGATCAGGGAAGGGTGATTTCCGAAGGTGTTCCCTCCGAGCTGATGCGGGAGGGCGGGCACAAAACCCTGCAGGATCTTTTTTTCAATCTGACCGGACGGAGCCTGAGAGACTAGATGGGAAAACTGTTTGCGACCATGAGGAAAGACCTCTTGCTGCTCTGGCGTGACCGGGCCGGACTGCTTGTTCTTTTCGTGATGCCGGCCGTTCTGGTCCTGATTATTACCTTGGTGCAGGAGAATGTCCACAAATTGATGGGCGAGACTGCCGCCCGGGTCCTCATGGTGGATAATGATCAGGGAGAACTCGGGCGGCACATTGTCGGGAAGATGACCAGGATCGATCTGGTGACGGAGATCGGCGGCCGCAGGGTGGAACGGGCGGAAGCCATAAAGCTGGTTGCCGGCGGTGACTATCAGGCCTGCATCGTGATTCCAGAAGGTCTGAGCCGTGATCTTGCGGAACGGACCCGAAAGGAGATAGAAGGCTCGTTAAAGGGTGAGCAAGGGACGTTTGCGGATTTGCCCGTCGTAGAGATCTATTTTGACCCGACGGTTCTCGGCGGTTTTCGTTCGGCGATGCAGAACGCACTCCAGCTTGGCCTGCTCGGGTTTGAAACGGCTGAAAAAATAAAGGCCCTGTCCGAGAAACTCCCCGACCATCTTGAGGTTGAGCTCAGAAAGGCGGCGGGGAATTTTGCCGGGATGATCAAGATTCCCGAGCTGCAGATCGATCTCGGCCCTGAACAGCTTCTGTCGGTCACCGCTTCTTCCGCATCGCTCGATGGACTGGCGGTTGTGCCGAGCCCGATCCAGCATAATGTGCCTGCCTGGGCGTTGTTCGGGATGTTTTTCATCGTGGTGCCGATGTCCGGCTCACTGATCAGGGAAAGGCAGGAGGGGACTCTGACCCGGCTTCTGAGCATGCCGGTGCCCTATCCGGTGATCCTTGGCGGGAAACTGGTGACTTTCGTGGTGGTCTGCTTCTGCCAGTTCGCGCTTATTCTGCTGATTGGTAAATTTCTTCTGCCAGCTCTCGGCACCGATGTCTTCATGGTTGGGGATCAATCCCTCGCGGCCCTGCTGGTTGTTTTAGCCGCAACCCTCGCCGCTACCGGTTACGGGATCATGCTTGGGACCCTGGCCAGATCATACGAACAGGCTTCGATGTTCGGTTCAATATCGGTAGTGGCCGCCTCCGCCATCGGCGGGGTGATGGTTCCCGTTTACGCGATGCCTGAGGTGATGCGGAAAATCAGCGTTCTGTCGCCGGTGGGGTGGGGGTTGGAAGCCTTTCTTGATATTTTTGTTCGCGGTGGTAATGTGGCGAGTATCTCAGGTGAGTTGGCCCTCCTGGTTTCCTTTGCTTTGGGAACATGCGGCGCCGCCTGGTTCTTTTTTTCCCAACGGGTCAGATCGGCATGAGTAAGTCGGGGTTCCCGGTTTTTCTTTTCAATGGTCATCTCAAACCGGTGATGTTTGCTGTTTTATGGGTCAGAAATTGTGGACGGGAGTACGAGTCTTGATGAATGAACTTGAAGAGGAACTTCTCGCTCTTATCTGTGAGGTATGCAAGATCCAAGGCGGTGTTCCTGAAGAGATGTCTGCGTCTTCGCCTTTGATAGGCCCGGAATCACCTCTCGGCACTGATTCGCTGGATGCTGTGGAGATTGTATTCACGGTTCAGAACAGGTACAAGCTGAGGATTGATTCAGAGGAGACGAG
Organism: Pseudomonadota bacterium; assembly: GCA_018823285.1. Lineage (NCBI taxonomy): Bacteria > Pseudomonadati > Pseudomonadota > Pseudomonadota bacterium. Next base: position 33,759 of record JAHJIQ010000058.1, on the reverse strand, counting down.
TCGCAAGGTTCTGCAGTCGCTGACCACCCTGGCGGATTTTGTGTCCGCCCATAGAGGCGACGGCGGTTGAGGACAGGGCCCTACGGAACCCTCGTTTTACCCATGCGGGGATAAGTTTCATGCGAGCAGACGAGCGGCTCAACTTAAGCTTTATCCTTGTTATTGCTCTGAACTTAAGTGTAGTATGGACTGTATAACCGACTCTTTCGGTGGGGGGAGATATTTGAAAGAATCGTGATCGCTTGGATTCCTGTATTGTAGGGTGTACATGCTTGGCTGAATCTCATCGCAGTGACCTGGGATTCCAAATTGATTCGTGATCTGCCGGGGGGCTTCAATGTTCTGTTTCAGACAATCCGCACTTTTCCTGGATAAATCGGACTTTTCTGCAGTGCACGCAAGACTCCTGATCTTCTTCCTGATCTTCTTCCTTGGACCGCTGCACCCCATTGCCGTTTTCGCTCAAGAACCGGGCGGGAGTGGAGGAAGGCAGGGTAAAAAAATCGAATACAAGTTTACCATTCAGGTCAATGTCGTGCGGATTTGCGCGGCTGGCCGGTATTTTGATCTCCTGGAAGCCGATACGGCCGGAGCCGGGGCTTGGATCAAACCCTACGTTGTCGAAGTTGTTGACAGCAAGAGTGAAACAATCTCCTGTGAGGCAGCCCCTCCTGAACCGGCTACCCGGGAAGAGCGCTGAACATCTGAGTGAACTCCGGACAGTGATCCTGAGTCCGCTCGGAGTATATATCATCTGCCGGGAACTTCAATCGTCCTGCTGGTTTGTCGGATTCTCCAGACCACACCGGAAAGTCAGGAAATCCTGATCAATCCTTTTGATTTTTTTTCTCGAATTCTGTTGACAGTACCACCGTCAGTAATGTTAGAATCTTTATCTGATAGAGACAGGTTCCTTTTTGCCCCCTTTTAAAGCACCTTCTCTATCGGCGCCGGCCAACAATTAACAGGTTGTTGGCCGGCATTCTTTTTGGGGCTGTCCCCCATGTTCCGGCAAGCTCGTTGAAACTCCACCGGTTACGGAAAAACAGGGCTTCTTTTTTTAGAAATTGACATTGTTCAGGGATCAATACTATAAATTAATGATGGAGAGTGCAGGAGATTTCCTGCCGGCAGAAACCAATTACGACTGGAGAATTCGATGTCTGAAGAAATCAACCACACCGCAGTTATCATCCTTACCAAACATTACAAGATTTCCGGGTGTATCGACCTGGTGCCGGGTGCAAGGTTGACTGATTATATTGCCGCGATCAGGACTTTTTTCGCTGTGACCGATGTGGTTGTCGAAGATATTTCGACCGGCAAGGTGGTTTTTCAGGGTGAATTTGTCGATGTCAATCGTGACAATGTCGAAGTCATCATGCCGGCTAACGCCATTCTTAAATAGGGATGCGGAAGTGGTGCGATCTCAGACCACGGTAAGAAGCATGTAACCCACCGAGAATCGGCCGCTTTCCGGGATGTAACAGAGAAGGCGGTCGCCTTTTTTCAGGCGTCCGGAGTGGAAGAGTTCTTCCAGAATGATGTAAATCGAAGCCGAGCCGGTATTGCCTTTTTCAACAAGGTTGGTAAACCACCGCTCTTCAGGGATTTCAAATCCGATCTCCCTCATCTGGTCGGCGACCAGCTTTCTGAAATACTCCGAAGAATAATGGGGCAGGAACCAGTCGATGTCGCTCGGTGTCAGGCGGTGTTTTTCGACCAGCCCGGCCAGCGATCTGGTGACGGTGATCGGGATGATCTCGCTGTTTAACAGCCTGGCGTCCTGTTTGACGAGAAGTGCCCGCGCATCGTTTCCTTCCTGCAGTGAATCAAACTCCCGCCATCCCTGCAGAGTGCCGTCTTCCTTTTTTATGGCCCCGGCATACATGCAGGTTTCCATCTCGTTGGCATAGGAGACGATCTCGATAAAGTCCACCCGCAGACTCAGGCGATCATCCGCCGGGGTCGGCGCGAGGAAAATTGCCCCGGCGCCGTCGGAAAGCATCCAGCGCAGGAAGTCGGCTTCAAAGGCCAGGGACGGCTGTTTTTCCAGATCGGCAACCTTCTGAAGGTCAATCGGGCCGCACATTCTGGCCCGCATGAACGATGACGCCTGCTCGGAACCGGTCGCCACCGCGTTCAGGGTGAGCCCTTGGGCAACACTCATCACCGCGTATTTCAGGCAGGTGACGCCGGAGAGGCAGATGCCGGCGGTGCTGACGATCTCGCAGGGGTTGCCTCCGACTTCGCCATGGACCATGGAAGCGTGACCGGGCATGAACTGGTCCGGCGCCGAAGTCCCGCAGCAGAGAAGTTCGATGTCCCTCGGAGTAAAACCGGGGTAGGGCTTCAGGTTTCTGACCGCCTCGGCGGCCAGTTGCGCGTTGGTATGGGTGGTTTTGCCAGTGGCCGGATCAACAGCGTAATATCGTTTCCTGATTCCGTTATTGCGAAGGATGATCTTTCTGGTTCTGGACGGAAGGCCGTTGATCATCCCGAGGACCTGTTCCATCCGGTCGTTCGTCACCGGTTCGTTGGGCATGAAGATGGCTATGTCGGTAATATAGGCGTTCATTGCGTGTTCCGGTCTACAATCTGGCTCCGGTATGTCCTTTTTTCAGGAGCCCGGCATAATTTTCGTAAAATCTCTTTTCGTTCAGCCTGGTGGGGACGACCGCATTTGTTAACGTATAGTAGTCAAGATCGTCAACTATTATTTCGTCCCGCATCTCTTCATGCAGGCGGGTTCCGGGAAGAGGGGTCATGACGGTGATCATCGGCAGATCGACAGAATGGTCCGTTATGTAACGATCTAACCTTGCAAAGTCGTCTTCATCGTAATCCGGTGAGACGATGAAGTCACCGATAATGGTGATCCCCATCCGGTGGAGGATGGAGATGGCATCGGTATTGGTCTGTGCCCGATTCACCTTGTTCATACCTGAGAGCCTCTCATCACTGATCTCTTCAAAACCGATGATCACCGCCCGGAGTCCTGCCTCCTTCCATTGCTGGATGACCTCCGGATATTTTACCACCGTGTCTGATCTGACATCGGCCAGAAATTGCTTTTTGATTCCCGCGTCGAGAATGGCCCGACACAGTCTCTCCGCATGCTTGATATCGCCGAAGGTGTTGGCATCAAGCAGCCGGACCACCGGCAGGTCGCCAAGGAGCCCGATGTCGCGGATGACCGAATCAATCCTGTGGGTCAGGTAGCGGCCGCCGGTCAGGCCGCTGATGCAGCAGAACGAACAGTCGAACGGACAGCCGAAGGCCGTGGCCACAAAACCCATGTCGAGCTTCAGGCTCGCCAGATAATATTCCGAGCGGTATTGGCTCACCAGATCATAGGCCGGTGGCACATCATCGAGCAGATCCGCGCCGGAGAACTGTCGTGGTGAGTAGGCCAGGGGCTTTCCCGGGGTGACCCTGGCAATTCCGGGGATGTCGATGTCTTTCAATCCTTCGGCGATGGCTGTCGCCAGTTCCCGGAAACTTGCCTTGCCGAGCCCGACCACCACAAAATCGATCCCCGGCCGGTTGAAAAACTCCGGATCGTTACTGGCATGAATCCCGCCGACGACGATGGTCGCACCGCAACTCTCCTTGATTTCCGCGGCCAGCCGCAGGACCGAATTGGCCTCGCAGGTCACTCCGGTGATTCCGGCAAGGTCAGGCCGGAACCCGGAGAGTGTCCGGCCAAGGGATTCCGGCTCGGCCTTGAGATCGACGATCCGCACGTCAAACTCCCTCAGGTTTCCCGCGAGCACCTCAAGGGCCAGCGGTTCACCCCGGAAGATCTGTTTGATCGAGTCAATGCCGTATCGTTCTTCCGGAATGCTGCGGCCGCTGTTGGGCGGGTTGATCAGGAGGATATTCATTGTTCGCTATCTGTCCCGCGGAGCTTCAATAAAAAAATTCGGGCTATTTCCCTTCTTCCAGCCAGCAGAGCGGGTCTTCTGCCAGGTAGTCCCCGGTCACCTGGTAGGCGTGGCCGCGGCAACCGTAACAGTAATCACCGAAGGTGCATTCTCCACAGCGGCCCTTGATCAGGGTCCGGATATTCCGTAATTCCTGGATCGGTTTGCCCTGGGCGAGAATTTCCGCCAGGGTGTTCTCACGGATGTTGCCTGCGGCAACGCTAACTCCGGGGCAGGGCTGGATGTCGCCGATGGAGGTCACGGTGCACGAATACTCATGCCGCGCACACTGGGAGGCGGCCAGCGGAGGGTGCGGGGTCCAGCGGTTGCCGAACTGTTCGGCATCCACTTTTGCCAGATCCTCGAAAAGCTTCTTGGTTTCAGGGATCGAGACCTCAAGTTCCGGATGATCGGTGGCCCGCCCCTGCAGAGTCATCATTTCGATGTAGGGAATAATTCCCTGCTTTCTTGCCCAGATCCAGAGATCGACCAGCTCGCCGTAATTCTGGCGGCAGATAATGGTCTCGATGCCGAGGGTGTGGTTCGCACTGGGATAGCCTGCATTACGGAGGTTCTGCAACCCTTTTTCAATCGCGGCATGGGCACCTTTCTGCCCGGCGAGGAGATCCTGGATTTCAGGGTTACGGCTGTTGGTCTTGACCACCACCGAAACATTCCGGTCATAAAGCGCTTTCGCCTTTTCCGGGGTGATCAGCATGCCGTTGGTGAAGAGATCGACCTTGACCTTTTTGGCGAGGATGTAGTCGATAACCTTGAACAGGTCTTTGTAAAGCATGGGCTCCCCGCCGCCCAGGACGATAATTTTGCGGGCGCCGAGGGCGATTGCCTGGTCAATGATGCTGTAGATCTCTGCCAGCGTCAGTTCATTGGCCAGCGGGGCCCCTGATTCGGCATAACAGTATATGCACTGCAGGTTGCAGGCCCTTGATAGTTCCAGTTCCATGGAAAGCAGGCCGTTCCTGGCCCGGGCATCAGCTATCTCTTCGGGGGAGAATTCAAGTCCCCAGTGTTCACCAAAGCATTTCATCTTGTTCTCTCACCGCGCAGGTCAAAAAATTGTTTAAGTTTGCGTCCGCCGGCCTGATCCATGGTCTCCTGGACCTGGATGTGCTCACGGACAGTTACAGCAGGCTGCACCCGAAGGCGAGCCTGCAGGAATTCAGCGATTCTCTGGTTTTCATTCACGGCGGGGCCATCAATACCCGCCACCACGGTTATTTCATCTGAAAGGTCATATGATGATCTGACCTCGATATATGATGACTTGATTTCAGGGAGCTCCTGAAGGGCCTGAAAGATCATTTCCGGGTAGAGAGTGGTGCCCCGGAATTTGAGCCGCTGGGCGAGGCGGCCCTCAATGGCGCCAAGTCGAGGCGTCTGCCAGCCGCAGGCACACGGTGCATCATGGAGACGGGCAATGTCTCCGGTTCGGAAACGGACCAGCGGCAGTCCTTCAACTCCGAGAGGGGTCACCACCAGTTCCCCGGGTTTCCCGGGAGGCAGGGGGGTGCCCTGATCATCAATGATTTCGGCAAGCATCAGCTCGGGGTGGACATGGCCGCCACACTGGGCAGTGCATTCACAGAAGGCCGTTTCCAGTTCGGTTGCCCCGTAGGAGGAGAAAACCCGGCAGCCCCATGCTTCCTCAAGTTCACGACCGAGCGGGGTCAGGGTGTTGTCCGGTTTTCTGACCGGCTCACCGATGGTGATGATTGACGAAATCGTGCTCTTTTGCGTATTGCGGCCATGCTCCTGGCCCCACTGCGCCATTTTCAGAAGGAAGGTGGGAACCCCGACCAGTCCGGTGGGCAGGAGGCGATCGATGAGTTCCCACTGCCGGGCGGGCTGCCCGGGGCCGCTGCGGATGGCAGCGGCGCCAAGTTTCACGAGCCCCGAGTAATAGGCGAGGCCGGCAATAAAACAGCGGTCGAGGGTCACACAGAGCAGTATCCGGTCATCGGCTCTGATTCCGGCGCCCCAGAACCCCATCTGCTCATTGAAGGCGAGCCGTTCAAGGTCGCCGGCGGTATAGGGAACAAGGACCGGATCACCGGTTGAACCCGAGGTGAGTGCAAGATCAACCTGTTCGGTGGCGGCTGTTGCAAACAGGGCGGCTGGATCCTTTTCCAGGTCGTGCCTGGTGGTCAGGGGCAGGCCGGAAAGGGTGGACAGGGTGATTTCGTCCGGCTCGCATTGCAGATCCGTGAACATCTTCCGGTAAAATGGCGCATGGCAGGCCTTCCGCAGATGGTCCCGGAGGAGTGTTTCCTGGATGGCCCCGATTTCTTCAGGGGTGGATCTTCTGAGCGCGAGAGCTTTTTCGTGGGAGTATCCGTTCATTTAGCAGGCTGCCTCATTGCCGGGCGTCCGGCCTGTTTCATGAAGGCATGAGCAGGAACTGCTCGACGGGCAATTCTGCCTGCGGGTTGCCCGCGTATTTCCGGCCAGTTCCTCGGCCAGGGCATTTTTGACCCTCATCTTCAGGCTTCTGATGTCTTCGGGGCTGTTGCTGCGGCCGGACGGAGTGATTGCCGGCAACAGGATCATCCGGATCCGGGCGGGAGTCAGAAATCTGCTGCCGGGGGGCAGCATCTGCCGCGAACCGATCACACAGACCGGGACGACAGGCCTGCCGGTTGAGAGGGCCAGCTGAAAGGCGCCGTTCTTGAATCGACGGAGTTTGCCGTCACGGGAACGATGCCCCTCCGGCCAGATGATCAGTGAACAACCGGAACCCAGCAGTTCACTCCCTCTTTCCAGGACATGTTTCCAGCCCTTATTGGAATTGATATACCCGGACAGGTGCATGAAAAAATTGTAGAGGGGAATACGAAACGGCCAGGAAGTGACGAAGGCATTGTCCAGCGGCAGCATGCCGAAAAGGTAAGGATCGACCGATGAGCAGTGGTTCGGAACGAAGATAACCGGTTCCTCGATGCCTCCGGAGCGGTCTTCCACGGTGACCGGAGCCATGAAGGGGATAACCCGGACCAGAATCCAGCCATAGAGCCTGATGCATTTACGGACCATCCGGGCCGTCGGTTGCCGGGTGAAGATGAGGTTGCCGGCCAGCAGCACAGGCGAGAGCAGGACCGCGGCCAGTGTCACCAGGGAGAACAGGGGCCAGAAATACAGATTGAGAAGGACTTTTTTCAACAAGGTCAACTCTCTTGGGCGGAAGGTTTCAGGCTGCTGATCAGGGTAAAAAGGTCGCCCATGGTTCTGACGGATTTTATCGCCTCTTCATTGGCAAGTTTGACGCCGAAGGATTTTTCCAGGGCTACGACCAGGTCGACCGCATCCAGGCTGTCGAGACCAAGGTCGTCGTAGAGGGTTGCCTCCGGAGTCAGCTGCGCCGGGTCCAGCTCGAACTCCTCGGCAATGACCTCGATCACCTGCCGGCGGATACTGTCGTCCTGATTCATTCCTGCCACCTCCGAAAAATCAGGGCGGTATTGACACCGCCCAGAGCAAAATTGTTTTTCAATATAGTATTAACGGGTTGTGATCTTTTTTTCATCAGCAGATCTACGCAGCTGCATTCAGGGTCCGGGACGGTGAGGTTTAACGTCGGGATCAGTTCCTGCCTCTCCATCATTTCAAGGGCCAGGATGCTTTCCAGGCTCCCCGCCGCACCCAGGGTGTGGCCGATATGTCCCTTGCAGGAACTGACCGGCACATGGGGGCCGACAACCCTGCCGATGGCTTTTGCCTCCGTCACATCGCCCTGCAGGGTCCCGGTGGCATGGGCATTCACGTAGTCGATCTCGCCTGCCTCCACCCCTCCGTCAGCAAGGGCCGCTTTCATTGATGCGGACATCGCCTCCTCCTGGGGATTGGCGATGTGGGCGGAGTCATTGACATGGCCGAAACCAAGCAGTTCCGCATAGATCCGGGCGCCTCTGGCCCGGGCCGAATGCAGGCTCTCGAGCACCAGAATCCCGCTGCCGCCGCCGCAGACAACTCCGTCACGTTCGGCATCAAATGGCGCCGGGGTGATCCGAGGGGCGTCGTTTTTTCGCGAGGCGGCTTTCAGCACATCAAAGACCATGGTCACCGTGTGGTGGACCTCGTCGGCCCCGCCGCATAACACCGCATCCTGTCTGCCGGACTTGATCAGCAGGTACCCGAGGCCCAGGGCCTGGGCCGAAGAAGTGCAGGCGCTTGACGGCGCCCATTGCTCGCCGGTAATGCCGAGCGCGAGGCAGACATTGGCCGCACAGCTGTGGCTCATGACCTTGAAGAAAAATCCCGACTTTATTTCGGCAACCGATTCTTCGCGCAGGTAGGTCCGGTAAAACTTCTCATACGCTTCCGGGCTGCCGGTGGTCGACCCAATGACCGTCCCGACCCGGCCGGAAGCGAGAATCTTATCGTCCAGGCCGGCATCGTCGGCCGCTTCCCTGGAGGCGATAGCGGCATGGATTGCCATGGATCCCATGGTCCGCCTCAAGTTTCTGGACAGGTACTCCCGGGCGTCGATTTCCGGGACCGGAGCGGCAAGATAGGAGAGCATCCCCCCGACCTTCTGCCAGTCGGCCATAAACCGGATGCCGGACTTGCCCTGCCAGACATTTTCAGCCAGCCTGCCGACCCCGACCCCAAAAGGTGAAACGGCTCCGCGGCCGGTTATGACGACTCTGTTCACTGACAATTCCTGACCCTGTTCCAGGTTTCTTCAAGACCCATTATTTCCCCGGCGGTGACCAGTCCGGCCAGGGATGCCCCGAGGACGCCGGTCATCAGCGAACCCTGACCGCTCAGAAACAGCCCCCCGATCCTTGTTCTGGCCCGGGCGACGAACTGGTGCATATTGTGCTGGACCCCGTACACCCCACCTGCCGGAGAGCCGAGTTCATCACTGAAGGTCAGGGGGGAGCCGGTTGCCAGCACCTTGATGGTGGAGCACCCTTCGCCAAAGGATTCCGTCGCCTTTTCAATCATCTTCCGAGAAAGGCTCTCCTTCCATTCGGAATATCCCGCTTTTCTCGACTTGAAGCCATCTCCGTAAACTGCGGCCTCTTCCATAAGGGAAGGTTGCATCAGGATGACACCTTTTGCGGCCGCCCCGTTTTTTCCCTGGGGGTCGTCCCGTCTGCCCGGGGCGGTCATCAGGAGGGTTGTTCCCTCCCCATGGCTTTCCATGAGGTTAAAACCGGGATTCAGCATGTACATGTTTCCCCGGTCGAGATTTGGAACCAGTCCCGGATTGTCGAGCATCCCGAAAACGATGAAGACCGACATGGTGTCTTCAAGGTCCCGCAGGCGACTGCAATAGGCCGGTCGGAAAGCCCCCTCGGCGACCAGATCCGGGAAAGCGGCCGGGTGGCCGGTATATATAACGTTTTCGGCCGAAATTTCAAGCTTGTTGCACTTTACCCCGCTGACCCGACCGTCGGATACGGTAATCTGTTCTGCCGGGCAGCCGGTGATAATTTCAACTCCCGCCTGCTGCAGTTGCCCGATAAAGGCGTTTGCGATCGCCTGTCCGCCACCCTGGATGCCCCAGGCTCCTGAATAATAGCCGTGGGCCACCGAGGCATGCATGGCGATCCCGACTTTATGGGGCGGCACTCCGTGCAGACAGGCAGGGGCGGAAAACACCGCCTGCAGTTCCGGGTTTCTGACCATTGCGGAAACCGCGGCAGTCAGCGAGCTGTCACCCGAACCGAAGAAGTCGCGAAGGAACGGGACCAGAGGGACGTCGGGATTATAGAAGGGGTTTTTATGGCAGATATCCCGTACTGTCTGGAGATACTTCCTGATCCCAACTGACTCAGTCGGGAAAACCCGGCACAACTCTTCAGTCAGGAGCTCGTACGAGTAGTATGCCCTGACGGTTGTATCACTGTTTGCAAACTTGAAAAGATCGTATCCATCGGGGTGCAGGGGGGTGGCGGTCAGGTTGTCCCAGATCCCGATATGTTCCCAGAGAATTCTCAGTATCTGATTCCGAGCCAGTCCGCCGGTATAATGAAATCCGATATCAAAGGGGATCCCGGAGCGGCTGAATCTTCTCAAGGCTCCGCCGGGTTTCCTGTCTTTCTCCAATATCGCAACCCGGCGGCCGTTTTTTGCCAGCAAGGCGGCGGTGGTCAGGCCACTGATTCCGCTGCCGATCACGACAGCATCAAACTTACTCTGGGGCAAATAAAAACCTCGTGAAAAACCCCCTGTTCCGGGGAGATATCAGCCTGGGTTGTTCCGGATCACCAGACAGGCGTTGGTGCCCCCAAAACCGGCAGCATTGCATAAAAGAAAACGGGTTTCATTATATACTTTTTCCCTTGGCAAACGCAAGGACTTAACAGCCGGATCAGGTCTTTCCAGATTGCGGTTTCCGGCAACAAAACCACCCTGTGCCATCAGCAGTCCGTAAACAACCTGGGACGCTCCGGCCATCCAGAATTCGTGACCGGTAAGCGCCTTGGGAGCGGTGATCAGCGGGCCTTCGGTGGTGGCATCGGTGATGAATATTTTTTCCAGGGCCTGGCCTTCGACTTTATCCCCTGCCGGGGTGGAGGTGGCGTGGGCCAGGACCAGGTCTATCTCGGCAGGAGAAAGCCCTGCGTCACTGATCGCCCGGGACATCGCCCGTTCAAGACCTTCACCGCTCGGGACCACGATATGGTGTCCGTCGCTGGTGTTGCCGTACCCGAGGACTTCGCCCAGGATCTGTGCGCCGCGTCTTTCCGCTTCCGGATATGATTCGAGGATGACTGCCGCAGCACCTCCTCCCGGGACCAGTCCGTCGCGGTCCAGATCAAAGGGGCGGGAGGCCGAGGCCGGATCATCTTCCCGGCGGGAAAAGGCGCCGAGGGTGTCGAAACTGCACATGGATTGCCAGGAAATCTCCTGGGCGCCGCCGCAGATCATTCTTTTCTGCCGGCCGGCGGCAATCAGCTCCGCACCCTGACCGATGGCCATGGCGCCGCTGGCACAGGCGCCGCTGACCGTCCAGACATGCCCATGCAGGCCGAGCAGGGTGCTGATATTCAGAGTGATGGTGCTGTTCAGGAGGCGAAAGATGTGGCCGCTGCCGATACTTCTGGTCTCACCCGCCTCCTTCAGAACCTGCACCTGTTCCACCGGGGTTACGGCCGATGAGTCATTGCCGAAAATCATCCCGGTGAGAGGGTCGCCATGGAGGGCGTCGCGGTCAAGGCCCGCCTGGTGCATCGCCTGGTCAATGGCATCCCAGGCCCAGAGGGCAAATTCGGGCATCGATTTTCTTTTTTTACGGTCAAGAATTTTCCGGCTGTCGAATCCGTGGATCACTCCGCTCAGGCCGCTCTGGAAGCCAAGATCCTTCCGCTCGGAGAGCAGTTCAATCCCGCAGCGGCCCAGGGCCAGGGATTCGCTGACTTCTTCCCTGTTCAGACCCAGGCAGGAGATGATCCCGAGACCGGTAATGGCCACCCGGTTTTCACCGTTCAGCATAATCGTTATTCCCGGAGATTGTTGTCATCATAAATTGTTCGGAAAGGTTCATTGATCGGTAACAGACATTGAACAGGTAAAGCGAAATGTATTCCCCGTAGCTCGAAGTCCCACGCTGTTCGCGATCTGTCGCGGGGAGCTTCAATCATCAAGACTTCGGTTGATTTGCGATGCCGGAGAATTTTAACAGGGATGCTCGATTATAGCCCGAAAAATTGATTTTCCCGGTGGCTTATAACTTGTCAAATACGGCGGTCCGGTGTATTAAGCAGTTCGATTTTTTACAGCGGAACAATACAATAACTACGGAGCGGGAATAATGTACAGTGCCTCGGATCTCAGAAAAGGTTTGAAATTAATGATGGACGGAGACCCTTATATCATCACCAAATTTGATTTCTCCAAGCCCGGCAAGGGACAGGCTCTTTACAAATGCCGGTTGCGGAATCTGATCAACGGGAATTCAACCGATCGCACTTTCCGGTCCAATGATAAATTTGAACCGGCCCCCCTGAGTGACCGGCCGGTCCAGTTTCTCTACTCGCAGGGGGATGAGTTCCATTTCATGGACAACAAGTCATATGAGCAGCTGATGCTGTCCCGGGAGCAGATCGGTGACAATGTCAATTATCTGATCGATAATATGGAAGTTTCGGTTCTTTTCTTCAATGATCTGCCGATTGATATCACGTTGCCGATCTTCGTCAACCTGGTCGTGACCAAGGCGGACCCGTGGGTCAAGGGTGATACCAGTGGTAGCGATACCAAACCGGTGACGGTCGAAACCGGTTATGTGTTGCAGGTCCCTCCTTTTATTGAAGAAGGTGCGAAGATCCAGATCGACACCCGGACCGGCGAATATATCACCCGGGTGAAGGAATAACGATTCCGGTCCCGGTTGACTCTCATGGTCGATCTTGAAAAACTCCGCGAACGGGCTGCCATTATCCAGGCAGTCCGTTCTTTTTTTATCTCCCGCGAATATCTTGAAGTACAGACGCCGGTCCGGCTTCCAGCAATTGCCCCGGAGCCATGGATTGAACCCCTGACCTCGGAAGGGCAATTTCTCCAGACCTCCCCCGAACTCTGCATGAAAAGACTGCTCTCCGCCGGAGCAGAAAGGGTTTTCCAGATCTGTCCCTGTTTCCGGAAGGGTGAGCGGGGGCGATTGCATCTTTCTGAATTCACCATGCTCGAATGGTACAGAGCGGGAGCTGAGTACTCTTCGCTGATGACCGAATGTGAAGAGATGGTTCGTTTTGTTGCCGCCGACTTTGATCCGGCAATTGTCAAAGACTGGGGGGATCCCTGGCCGAGGATCACGGTTGCCGAGGCATTCCGGCAATATTGTCGCATTTCAGTGGATGAGGCCCTGGCCACCGATATGTTTGAAGAGTCGCTGGTCGAAGAGATCGAACCCGCGCTGGCTGCCGGAGGCCCGGTTTTTCTGTATGATTATCCTGCCTCACAGGCCTCGCTTGCTCGTCTGCGTAAAGACAATCCCGAGGTTGCGGAAAGATTTGAGCTCTATATCGATGGTATCGAGATTGCCAACGGATTTTCCGAACTGACTGATCGGGAAGAGCAGCATCAGCGCTTTTCACGGGATCGTGAGTTGATCCAGGCTTCAGGGCGGAAGCCCGGGCCATTTCCCGGGAACTTTATTGAAGAACTCTCCCGGATGCCCGAGGCTGCAGGTATCGCCCTTGGTCTTGATCGTCTGGTGATGGTCCTGACCGGATCGGGAAGTATAGACGAAGTTGTTTCCTTTACTCCTGAGGAGCTCTGACTGAGACCTCGGCCGGGGTCTTATCTACATGCAATTTGAATTCACCATGTAAGCGGAATGTGTTGGAGATGGTCTGGCGGGGTTGCGATTTTTTGCGGCGCATTCGGTTACAAAAGCTGTCAGGGGGTGGCGGCAGAAAGTCACGGGCGGGTATCCGTGATTTTTTTTATGATTTCCGGCTGCCAGCCCCCTGATGCTTCCATTTTCGATCCTGGAGCCATCCGGATCGAAACAACAAGAGAGATAAGGTGTTGATGCGCATAATGTAGTAGTAAAACGCGATCTTGTCAATAGGATAAGTTGTTGAATTTGTGTCGATATTTTATCTTTTTTTGTAGGAAAACGACTACCCTGTGTAGGCGGATTCCTACAGCATGAGTCGACGTGGGTTGTATTCCGGGAAGGGGAAAGTTTTCGCTACCGGGCTGGGCTGTTCTCGGCAAGTTTCTTCTGAACCAGCTGCAGGTCGATCCAGCTGGCCTTCTTCATCTCCTCATTCTTCAGCAGAAAAGTTGGGTGAAAAGAGGCCATCAGAGAGGTGCCATGGAAGTCGTGGAATTTCCCCCTGATCCTGAAGAGGGGCTGATTGTTGCCGGTTAAGGTTCTTGCGGCGAGGGGGCCGAGGGCGAAGATGACCGCCGGGTTGACCGCGGCGACCTGTCTCGCGAGAAATGGCAGGCAGGTGTTGATTTCATCAATGGTGGGCAGCCGGTCATTTTCCGGCCGGCATTTGACGATTGAGGTGATATAGACATCACTCCGGTCGAGATGAATGGCTTTCAGCATTTTGTCCAACAGCTCTCCCGCCGCGCCGGCAACGCAGACCCCCGCAGCTTCTTCATTTTCGGAGGGCTGGTCTTCAATGATCAGGAGGCGGGCGGTTTTTTCTCCCTGGCCGGGAATGATCCCTCTCCGCTTCAGGTGGAGTGGACATCGGGTACATTCCGCCAGATCGGCATAGATTTCTTCAAGAACCGGGTTTGCATCCCTGTTCATCAGCGTGGCCATGGCGGAAGTATTTCCGGTCGATACCCTTCGGTTGTCGATGACAGGTGCTGGCTGAATGGTTTTTTCAGGTGCAGGGGGTTTGTCGGCCAGAAAGTTTTTCAGCTCCGGGGTCAGGGGCAGGTCTTTTATGCCCATGTCCTTCAGGAAGACAAGCCGGTCCCGGGTTGCCTTGATGGTCTCAATTATTTCTCTGGCGGCCATATCTGTTCGTGCTGTTTTTTTGGGACGTGCAATGTGAAACCTGCCCCATCAGGTTGTAATTTCATGCGGACCTCTCTTTTGTCCGGAGCGCGTCATCAATTGTTCCTGCCGATGATAATCCCCATTCATGATTCCCGCAAGCTTCAGAGGTGAAGGAGAGGATTTCTCCAAGACCTCCCGATGTGCCTTAAAAGAGGGGTTTGCTTTTTCGGATCTTGTGTTACACTGGATGCTGTCAGGAGGAAGAGCTGAGCGGCGCTCTCTTGCCGCGGGGATTTGTGCATGCGAAGAATTACCGAAGAGACTGTCCTGTTCATCAGTATCTTCAAATGGTTTGTTCTCTCCTCCATTGTCGGCGTCATGGTGGGGCTCTCCACAACCGTCTTTCTTTTCCTTCTCAATCAGGCGACTACCTTTTCCGGACGGTACGAACATTATTTTCTGTTCCTGCCGGTTGCCCTTTTCCTGAGCGCCTGGATCACCAGGTTGGCTCCCGAGGCTTCAGGGCACGGGACCGAGAAGGTGATCGAAGCCGTCCACAAACACAGTTCCAGGATCAAAGCGGCGGTGGTGCCGGTCAAACTGTTGACCACGATCATCACGCTGGCCAGTGGGGGGGCTGCCGGTAAGGAAGGACCCTGCGCCCAGATAGGAGGGGGGCTTGCCTCTGTCTTTGCGACCTCTTTAAAATTCAGTCCGGCCGACCGGAAAAAACTTGTGATTTGCGGGATCAGCGCCGGTTTTGCCTCGGTATTCGGCACCCCCATCGCCGGGGCGATTTTCGGGATTGAGGTTCTGTTCGTCGGCGGCATCATGTATGAAATCCTCCTGCCCTCTTTTATTGCCGGGGTGACCGCCTATCAGATCTCTTCATACCTCGGCGCATCATATTTCTATCATGAAATTCCATTTATCCCCGCCTTCTCCGAACTTTTCTTTTTCAAGGTTGTTTTCAGCGGCATTTTTTTTGGGATCTGCTCCCTGTTTCTGATCGAGATCATGACCTATCTGAAGCAGGTGGAGGAAAAGATCCCTTTCCAGGCGCCGGTGAAGGGGTTTCTCGGAGGAGTTGTCCTGGTCCTTCTCACTCTGGCTGTCTCGACCCGCTATCTCGGATTGGGTCTTGAGACGATTGAAGGCCTGTTGAAGGGCCAGGTGGCGAACTGGTGGGATTTTCTGATCAAGATGCTTTTCACCGGAATCACCCTCTCTTTCGGCGGGAGCGGGGGGATTGTCACCCCGGTGTTTTTTATCGGCGCCGCGGCAGGCAGTTTTTACGGACACATCCTCGGACTCGATCCTGCAACCTTTGCAGCGATCGGGATGGTGAGTCTTCTGGCCGGGGCGGCCAACACACCGATCGCGGCAAGCATCCTGGCGGTAGAGCTTTTCGGCCCCAAGGTCGCTCCGTATGCGGCCGTGGCCTGTGTGACGAGCTTTCTGATGACCGGGCATCGCAGTGTCTACCCGTCCCAGGTGCTGGCCATCATGAAGTCGTCATCGTTCAAGGAAGGGATCGGCAGGGATGTCGAGGATATGCAGGCGGAGTTTGTCTTGCGGAAAAGAAGTTTGACAAGGCTGCTCCTTTCGCTGACAAAGAAGTTCTTTGAAAAGATCGGGAAGGGCGGAAAAGAATAATCCCCCAGCCAGAGACCATGACTCTGACGAACCGAATCCGCAATGAATCGGTAAGGTCTTCAGGAGATCTGTTCGTCTCATTGGCCACGAAATGAAGATGAGTCAAACAAAGATCAGCCCCCTTTTTCGTATTTGATCGCCGGTCAACATGCTTCCAAACTATGATTGACTGTCAGGTAGGTGGATTGACGGGATGGTGAATGATTTGCATCATAGTTATGAGGTGTGGGGAAACTGGGCGTTGGCCGTTTGTCGGCTTTGAAAAAAACGGGGTCTGGATAGCGGCGGTTCAGACCCCGGGTGAAATGATTGTCTGACGGAAAAATTTCCGGGAAGGATTACAGGGGGATATCGATCTCCAGCACCGGGTCGGGCCAGAATTTTTTGATCCTTTTGATCTTCGCCCGGACGGATTCGCCGCTTTTCTTGAAGAACATATAAACCTTGATGTCTTCAACGGTGGCTATTTCCCGGTCATCGAGTTTCAGGATCAGGTCTTTTTCCTTGACCCCAGAACTTCCGGCCTTGCCGTGAGGCGAGATCTTCTCAACCATGACCCCGTTTTCGGTTTCCTTCAGCAGCACTCCCATGATTGCCGCCTTGGGAAGGGCTGCCGGAGAGGAGAAAACCAGAAAATCGGCGGTCGTGGCGCGAACCTCCTGCTGCTCAACATTGATCACCACCGCCTGGCTGACCGGAATTCGGCGTTCCACTCTGGGCGGGATGGCGTTCTGCTTGTCCACATGACCCCGTCCGGCGACCACCGCCATCCGTCGGTCGGGATTATCGGTGAGATAGGTGGCGATGGATTCCGCCATCGTCTCATCCCATAAAGACTGGGCCTGCAGGAAGTTGTTCAGCTGCTCCGGTTTCTGCTGGTGGCCGGAGTGCATGCCGAAAACTGAGCTGATCCGTTCCCGGTAGCCTGGCATTGAAAGGTCGCGGTCGGCAGGGATCACCTGGAGCGATTCCTCGTCCAGGCCGGTGATCCCGGTTTCCTTGTAGACCTTGCTGACAATGTCTTTTTCCAGGTTCAGGGCGATCACCGGGATCCGGTTGTGCCGGGCAAAATTGATGATCGGCTGGTAGAAGCGATAGTCGAAGCTCCATTTGCTGAAATAATGGCTCCGGCGGAGAAACTCCTCCTCGTCGATGGAGTGGTCGAGAACGTAGCTGTCCAGAACGTTCTGGACCGGCCGGTTGAACATCTCCATGCCGATGGCCAGGCCGGGGTTCTGGCGGTGCATGGCCTGGATAATTCTTAACTGCAGCAGATGGTCTTCAACCCTGGTGTGGGTTTCGCCGATATAGACAACTCGTTTGTCCGAGATCCGGTCCATGATGGCGTCAAAGGACAGGTTGGCGCTGATCTCGATGCCTCCGGGCGGCTGGTCGATCATGAAGCGTTGCCCAAGCTCGCTCGGGGTGATCTTTTTTTCCATGGCGCGTCCATTTTCAAAATGAAGGAAGCTGTACTTGCTGTAATGCTGGAGCTTGCGGCTTGCCTTGATGACCTCGGCAGTATCTTCTGCGGAAACAATCACCGCTGTTTCTCCGGTATTGAGCGGATTTTTCCGTACCTCAAAGGTCGCTCCGATATCGGGATGGCCCGGATCGGCAAAGATCCGGCGCGCGGTATTTGACCCGGCGCCAAGAAAGATCAGCGATGATCCGGCAAGCTCCTTGTCGGTGGCATCAGTTTCGGAGATGATTCGGCAACCCATTTCCTCAAGCATTTTCTGCAGGGGTTCGAAGATGTGTGCCCTGGCAGGCTCAACAATGACCAGCCGATTGGCCGAGCCGATGAAACCGGCCCAGACCGGGGGCATTTCAGAAGGAGCGAGGCGCCGCATGAGCCGGTACTCGTCATCAATCACCAGCTCGCGGGGTTTTGCGGCGAGGGGAATTTCAACAACCTTTTCCTTTTCGCTGATGCTGATGACTTTCCGAATTTCGCCGCCATCGGTGATCACCCTGATCGGAACCTCCAGATCGTAGTTGTCGCCTCCATTGTCCTGGCGGAGGGTGAACTTCAACACCGGATGTCCCTGGTCATCCATGACATTCAGGGCGCGGACGGTCAGTACCGGCACATCGGCGCGGCTCAGCCACTGGGTGAAGAATGCAGACAGTTTACTGCCGCTGGTTTCTTCAAAGCCGGCGGCAAGTTCTTCCCATCCGGCCTGCTGGTGTTTCATCCGGGTGTAAAAAATCCTGAGCCCGGCAAGAAATTTCTCGCGGCCGAGGAGGTCATCAAGCATCTGGAAAAGCATTGCCGATTTGGTGTAACCGATCGCCCTTGGCACTTCCTGGCCACTCAGCAGATGGCTCTGGGCGCCGGCAAACTGCTGCAAGCTCATGGTGTTGTCATTATGGACGAAACTCTGATAACGGACCAGCTGGTTCTTTCGGAATTCGACCCCTTCCCCTTGCTCTTCACGGTAGAGCATGTCGGCCAGAAAGGTGGCCAACCCTTCAGACCAGTTCCCCTTTTCCGGGGAGGGGGAAATGGAATTCCCGAACCACTGGTGCAGGGTCTCATGGCCGAGAGAGGTGTCTGTTATGAATGGCAGTCGGGCCACCGATTGGCCGAGAACGGTAAAGGTCGGCATCGCATAGCCGGTCGGCAGGCGGTTTTCGATAACCGTGAATCGTTTGTAGGGAAAGGGGCCGATCATCGTTCGGTATCGTTCAAGATAGGCGAGGGTCTTGTCGCGATAGCCCGCCACCAGGTCCTGGTCTTCGGCAAAAAAGTAGGTGTAGAAATTCTGATTGTCGCCAAAGGACGTCTTTTCAACCTGATAAGGGCCGGCGATAAAATTGAGCCTTGGCAAAGGGTGGGGAAAATGGAAGGTGGCCTTTTTCCCCGAATCGGTTTGTATTGTCTCGATTTCTTCCGCCTCGGAAACTGCCTCGAAGTTTGCCGGGATCTCGGCCGTGAGGTTGAATATGGTGTCCTGGTGCAGAGAAGGGTGCCAGATGCCGGTGAGCGAGATCCCTTCTTCGCTGATCAGATCACCGAGCGGAGAGGTCTGTTTCGTCAGGTCGAGGGTGTAGGAGATGGTTACGGTCTTCGGACCGGGGGTGACGGGAATGGTGATCCCATGGAGCGGGTCGGCAAAATATTCAAGCGCCTGATTGTCGAGATCAATACTCTTGTCGTTGATCCAGAGGCCGGTGACCGCGAGACCGTCCAGGTGGAAACTGCCGCCGGCGTTGGCAGGGAACTCGACCTTCGAGATGCCGGAAAGGGTTGCGCCGGCCGGATCGAATGTGACCGACAGGGTATGCACGGGGGGGATTGCCGCCGCTATAACCACAGGTGGTGAGATAAGCGGGATCCACTGGGTCATCACCGCAAGGGCGAACAGGAACTTCAGGTCCGGGAAAAATCTCTGGAGACTAGATATCATTTTCTTTGCACCATTGCTCAAGGGTTTCAAGGGCTTGTTCGGCTCGGATCTGCCCGCGTAATCGTTTCGGCATTTTCCTGGTGAAGGGCGGAAAGAGACCGAAATTTATGTTCGACGGTTGAAAGGTGGCTGGATCACCCTGCGAAACATGGGCGATCAGGGCGCCCATGGCTGTATCGATCGGCGGAACCACCGGTGGTCTGTCGGTCGCAATGCGGGCTGCGTTCAGCCCGGCCAGAAGCCCCATGGCCGTTGACTCGACGTATCCTTCAACCCCGGTGATCTGCCCGGCGAGAAAAAGATCAGAACGCTGCCTGGTCTGGAGGGTCGGCAGAAGCACCTGCGGTCCGCAGACAAAGGTGTTGCGGTGGATGGAGCCAAGTCTAGCGAATTCGGCATTCTCCATGCCGGGAATCATCCGGAAAACTTCCCGCTGGGCGGAATAGGTGAGTTTGGTCTGGAAGCCGACCATGTTCCAGGCGGTGTTTTCGCGGTTTTCCTTGCGGAGCTGGACGACCGCATACGGGTCCTCACCGGTCCTGGGGTCGGGCAGTCCCACCGGTTTCATCGGCCCGAAACGGGGGGTGTCGATGCCCCTTTCAAACATCACCTCGATGGGCAGGCATCCTTCAAAATACTTCACGTCCTCGAATGAACGGAGAGGCACCTTGTCGCCCGCATTCAATTTTTCAGCAAAGGCCAGATATTCTTCCTCGTTCATCGGACAGTTGAGATAGTCGCCCGGTCCGTCATCGTACCTGGAGGCCTGATAAATGATATTCAGGTCGAGGGATTCAGCGGTGACAATCGGGGCGATGGCATCGTAAAAGGCCAGATGCTCGCGGCCGGTGAAGGTGCGGAGAGATTCTGCCAGCGATTCCGAGGTGAGAGGGCCGGTGGCAAGGATCCAGGGTGCCTCGCCAGGTTCCGGAAGCGCAGGGATTTCCCGGCGGAGGATTGTGATGTTCGGATGCCCCTCAAGAATTTCGGTAATCCTGGCAGCAAATCTCTCCCGGTCGACGGCCAGCGCTTTACCGGCGGGGACCTTGGTCTCGTCCGCGATTTTCATCAGCAGCGAGTTCATGCGCCGCATTTCTTCCTTCAGCAGGCCGACGGCAGACGCTTGGTCGTCGGAGCGAAGCGAGTTGCTGCAGACCAGTTCCGCCAGGGCTGGAGAGGAGTGGGCGGGGCTGTAATGGTCGGGTTTCATCTCGTAAAGAGTCACCCGGCGCCCTCTCTCGGCGCATTGCCAGGCCGCCTCGCATCCGGCCAGTCCTCCACCGATGATGGATATCATGCTTTCGTTGTTCAATTTTTAAGTGGCTGAAATTATTGATTAAAATTGATATCTGGTCAGGGCTGATGAGCCGGGGACTGTTCAGTATCAGGTGTCACAACACATTAAATACAATCGACTCGAATAACAAGCGCTGAAATAAAAAAACCGGCTCCCTCGGAAGAGGGAACCGGTTGCGGACTTGCGGTGTTGTTCCGGAAAGGGTCAGATTTTAAGCGCTGCCCTGATCGCGGAAACGACCACCTCGCTGGAGGTGCCGGTGATGGTTTTTTTGAGGCCTTCTTTTTCGTAGAATCCTGCAAGGGGAGCGGTTTTCTCGTTGTAGGTGTCAAGACGATGGCCGATGGCGGTTTCGGTCTCGTCGGCCCTCTGGACGATCTTGCTGCCGCATTTGTCGCAGATCCCTTGAACCTTGGAAGGCATGCTCTTGATATTGTAGATGGCCTGGCACTTGGTGTTTTCGCAGGTGCGGCGGGTGCAGAGCCGGTCGAAGATCACATCGCGGGGCACATCGATATCGACCACCATGTCCAGTTTGATGTTCAGTTTCTTGAGGAGCACCTTCAGCGCTTCGGCCTGGGGGATGGTCCGTGGGAAACCGTCGAGCAGGAAGCCGTTCGCGCAATCGGGCTCCTGGAGCCTCTGCTCCATGATCCCCATGATCAGTGAGTCGGGGACCAGGTCGCCGCGGTCCATATAGCCTTTGGCCTCTTTGCCGAGTTCCGAGCCGGCCTGGACGGCGCCGCGCAGGATGTCGCCGGTTGAGATCTGGACCGAGCCGTCAATGGCGGTGAGTTGTTTGGCAACGGTCCCTTTGCCGGCGCCGGGTGCGCCAAGAAGAATAAGTTTCATGGGATAAATCCTCCGGAAGATGTTTTATGATAAGTTGGTTATTTTACCCTTCGCGTATTATTTTCCTGCGAGCAGACGGGCTGCTCGATTCAAGCTTTATCGAAGGGTCGCCACTATACACGATTTTTCACCCTTCGGGTATAAGTTTTGTCCGGGCAGGCCGGCTCTTCAACTTCAGCCTCGTTC
The DNA here is from genome assembly GCA_018823285.1 of Pseudomonadota bacterium. Classification (NCBI taxonomy): domain Bacteria; kingdom Pseudomonadati; phylum Pseudomonadota; species Pseudomonadota bacterium. The sequence continues at coordinate 11,988 of JAHJIQ010000058.1, read as the reverse complement.
TTGCCGCCCGGTGCAGCAGGAATTCCCGGCCGATGAGGGCCGGGGGGGCCGGATAAAGATGGGGTTTCCCGGCTTCAGGCGGGAAGGCGTTTTCCCCCTGGCGCGGGTTGCAGGATGACCCGGAACGGGTCGTATGCAAAAGGTGTTCGAAAAATATGGATTGTTTTGTCGACATCCCAATGGCATGGTGTGATGATCGGGATTGTGGGGAATTCCTTGTGACCCTGATCCGGCAAGGCGTGGTCAAGAAGAAACTTCTGATTTTCATTGGATGACCGTGGTTATGAAACAAGGCGAGAAGAACAGGAACCGGACGAAGACAAAGGGCAGGCCGGTAAAAAGGGCAGCTGCCGGGGAAAGGCCGGAAAAGGTGGGGCGCGAGACCAAAAAAAGGTCTGCTCCCGCCAAGCCGGGAGCAACGGTCACCTTCGCCTCCCTGCTGTATGGAATGGCGGGGAGCCCAACGAAACCGGTGGATTCAGTTACCCTGCAGGCGGCGCCCCTTGCCCATCTTCAGTACGGCGATGAACTTGCCCTGAAGGACAAAGCCCTCAAGGAGTTCTGGCAGAAATTCAGGCTGTCGGGTACGCCGGAACCGGTCATCCCGTCCCCCAGGCCGAGGGGGTACCGGACAACCTCCAAACGCCGCTGTATTTTCCGGGGGTCCCAGCTGCATCTTGTTTTCGGGGATAAAATTCTTAAGGACCAGAAGAGAGCGTTTCTCGAGTCGCCGCTTGAACCACCGGAGCATGCCCGGATCTATACTTTTCTTCAGCAGAAGCTGAGCGAGCCGGCCTGGAAACTTATCGCCGCGCATTTGAACTATCTGATCATCAGGGGAAGTTATGAGGAACGGGTGGTGATCCTGAATATCAGGAAGATGACCGGCCCCCTGGTCCACAAGCTGAAGATTCTGGCTGAACATCTGCAGAAGCAGCCGGAACCGGTAACCGGGGTCTTCGCCTATCTTGATCCGACCGGCTCGGATTATTATCTGGAGAGTCGCCGGCCCGAGAGCGGGCTGCAGATGAAAAAACTTTACGGTCCGGCCCATCTTTCAGTCCAGTATGGCGACTGCCGGTTTCATTTTCATCCCACTTCGTTTTCCCAGGTGAACGAGTCGATCGTTTCTTTCATGCTCGGGAAGGCCCGGGAGCTGCTTGCGCCCGGCAGCAAGGAACGGCTGGTTGATCTGTATTGCGGCTACGGGCTTTTCAGCCATTCTCTTGCCGGCAGCTGCAAACAGGTGGTCGGTATTGATGCGGAAGGTCCTTCGATCCGTGAGGCCCAGGCAAATGCCAAACTGAACGGCAACACGAACAAGACCCGGTTTCATGCCCGTCGGATCACCCCCAAATCCCTTCATGACCTGCTGCCGGTCTCCACCGAGCCCACGGTGTATATTCTTGACCCCCCCAGGCAGGGACCGCAGCGGGGGGTGATCGAGGCCATCTGCGAAAGAGAGCCCGGCAGGGTTCTCCATATTTTCTGCGGGGTCGACCAGATTCCGGCCGCTTTCCGGGAGTGGCAGGAGAACGGCTATCAGGTTGAAAGGGTTGTCCCGTTAGACATGTTCTCCGGCACCGCCAATCTGGAAGTGCTGGTCCTGCTGACCAGAAAACCAATGGCGAGCAGCTCGCCTGCTCGGACGAGACATATCTCCGGAGGACGAAAGTGATTTGTTGCCGATAAAACTCCTGCCGGGCACATGAGGATATACCTCAAAAAAAATCCGTATCTTCAATTCGATGCTTGCTTTATTGGTGATTTGGAGTATATTCACCGGTTCTCAAATAGAGATTTATATGTTTTGTCATGAGAGACTGCTGTATCCGACCGCGCAATCCTCTTCATAAAAAGGATTTCGTGGTTTTTTTTTGAGCAATCTGCCCCTGATGAACTGCTGTCGGTCTTGCGGCGGGCGTACGAAGTGAGGCGCCAACCCACGGGGCGGACAGACTGCGTCAACCAGCCCGTTGATGAGCTCACTGAACGAAGTTGTCGAATTTTCGAACACCCCACATCCTGGAAGAACAAACAATATGGTTACATTTGCAGAGCTTGGTATTCACGAAGATATCCTGAAAGGACTTTCATCCCTGGGGTTTGTCGAACCGACTCCCGTTCAGGCGGAAGTCCTGCCCCTGATCCTGGAACGGCGGGCGGACCTGGTCAGTCTGGCCCAGACCGGCACGGGCAAGACCGCGGCTTTCGGCCTGCCCCTGATCCAACTGACTGATGTGCAGGACAAGAAGACCCAGGGGTTGATTTTGTGCCCTACCAGAGAACTCTGTATGCAGGTGGCCAAGGATCTTGAGGCTTTTTCCCGCTACGTTCAGGGAGTGAAGGTTCTTGCGGTATACGGCGGCGCAAGTATTGAACAGCAGATTGCGTCCCTGCGCAAAGGCATCCATATCATCGTTGCCACCCCCGGTCGGCTGAATGATCTGATCCGGCGCGGTAGAGTCGATATTTCCGGAGTCCGCTATGTGGTTTTTGATGAGGCCGACGAGATGCTGCAGATGGGATTCCAGGAGGAACTGAATGCCATTCTCGCAGAGACTCCGGCTGAAAAAAACACGCTTCTCTTTTCCGCGACCATGTCGAAAGGGGTTGCGGCGATAGCCGCAAGGTACATGACCGACCCGGTCGAGGTCACTATCGGCAGGCGGAATGCGGGAGCCGAAAATGTCCGGCACGAGTTTTACATGGTCCAGGCCAAAGACCGCTATCTTGCCCTGAAGAGAATTGTCGATTTCTGTCCCGATATCTATTCGATTGTTTTCTGCCGGACCCGCCAGGAAACCAATGACGTCGCCAATAAATTGATCCAGGACGGATACAGCGCCGATGCCCTGCATGGAGAATTGTCACAGGCCCAGCGGGATCAGGTGATGAACAAGTTCCGGGGTAAAAACCTGCAGATCCTCGTGGCAACCGATGTTGCTGCCCGGGGTCTCGATGTGAATGATCTGACCCATGTGATCAATTACAACCTGCCCGACGATATCTCCAGTTACACCCACCGAAGCGGGCGGACCGGGCGGGCTGGAAGGACCGGGATTTCGGTGGCCATAGTCCATATGAAGGAACATTTCAAGATCAGGGAAATTGAGAGCAAGCTGAGCAAGAAGTTCAAGCAGTGCCGGATTCCGACCGGTGTCGAGATCTGCAAGAAGCAGTTGCTGAGCCTGGCCGATGTGGTGAACCGCGTTGAAGTGGACCATGCCCAGATTGATCCCCTCTATGCCGAAATTGCTGCGAAGTTTGAATCCCTTGATCGTGAAGAACTTATCAAGAAATTTGTCTCTCTCGAGTTCAACCGGGTCCTTGAATATTACAAAAACGCCCCGGAACTCAATGTGAGTGATGGGGAGAAAAGAGAGCACGGCCGCAAGGAACTTCGGCGCGGTGATGCTGCCGGAAGAGCGGACCGGGGCGGCCAGCAGAAATTTGCCCGTTTCTTTCTCAATATCGGACGCCGTCAGGGGCTTGAGCCCCAGGGTCTGATCGGTGCGATTAACGGCATTCCCGGCGTCGGCCGAATCAAGGTCGGGAAGATCGATATTCAGCGGAACAGCGCCATGCTTGAGGCGGACAGCAAGTTCACCCATCAGATCCTTGACGTTTTCCGGGATACCGAAATCAACGGAAAAACCGTCTCCATCGAAGTTGCCGGAGGCACCGGCAAGCAGAGTGGTGGACGGCGGCCCGGCAAAGTCGCCACCGGGCCTCGACAGTACAAAGGACGCAAGGGCAAGAGCGCCTGAAATGCAGCATTTCGCAGCCCCCGAGGAACGGGTGTTGCGCAATACCCACCCACGATACCCCTGCCGGGGCCGGGATGGCGGTTTGTGTCGATGTGTACCGAGGCATGAGCCGGAATGGAAAATCCCGGTGCATCAATAATTGTCGGTCCCGTTGAGAGCGAGCGAAGTGAGACTTCGAGAAGCACGGGACGGACGGACAGTGCCGTCTCTTCCTGTATTTTATCGCAAAACGGCACCCATTCTGAGGAGAATGATTATGAATATTTATGTCGGACAACTGCCTGATAATATTAAAGAAAGCGAATTGAAAGAACTCTTCTCCGTATACGGCCGGATTGAAAGTATCAATCTGGTCATGGATCGTTATTCCGGAAGACCGAAAGATTTCTGTTTCATCGATATGCCCGATAATTCGGAAGCCGACAAGGCAATCAAAGCTTTGAACAGGAGCGCCTTTAAAGGCAAGGAGATCAAGGTGAACCAGGTCCAGGTCCAGCGTGGTAAAAAAAACCAGAAGCGTCGACCGCAATATTGATACGATCCCCGGGAGCAGAGTTTATTTCTGACTCCTGAGTCATGGACCGTTAAGGCCGTAATCCCAGCGAAGGGATTGCGGCCTTTTTCATTCCGGAAAGTTCTACTGAACGCTGTACTCTCTCGCCTCAAGGCACGCTTTCATTGCCCGCTGGTACTGAAGACGCTTTTCTTCGTGTTGTTCTTCCGGCACATCCCCTCCAGGCCTGGTCGGATCAAATCCGGTCTCGTCTGTAGACCAGCGATGGCATTCATAGCGGTCGGTCGCCTGCTGTTCCTCACTCTGGCCGGACTTGGGATAGATGAACAGCTTGTCGGGAATCGGCGGCTCGGTTACCGCCTCCTTCTCGGATGGCGGATCTACAACTTCGTAAACCCGGTCTTCGGCGCGCCATCGGTAATAGACTTCATCGGCATAGTAATAAGGAGTTCCTCTGACCCAGACCGTTGTGTAGAAAGGGGGCAGCAGCGGCAGGGTCAGGCCGACGGGGGGCAGCACGACAGAGAAGCCGACTCCTGATGGTCGGTACCAGATCCCGTCGTCAAAATAGTAATTGTCGCGGCGATATTTGAATACCCGATGGTTATGCGGCAACTCCCGCACCACATACCCCCTTTTCGGATAATAACGGTTGTGGTTGAAGCGGGTGTCGAATATGAAGTTCCTGTCGTTGCGATAACGCTCATGAGACCTGCGATCTTCCCGATAACGGGAACCGTAGTCGCGCTCGGAATGGGAGTCGCGCTTGCTGCGCCACTCATCACCTCCGCGGCCGCGGCCCCGGTCAGCCAGGGCCGAAGTGGCCAGGAGAATTGAAAAAATTGTCAGAATTACAGAGACGGTTATGATCAGGCGGTTTTTTTTCATTAGATTCTCCTTATTAAATGTGCCGTGGTATTGGAAATGAATGTCAGCGGACGGTGTAGCCCCGCCCTTCAAGGCAGGCTGACAGGGCCCGTCGATATTCCTCGGCCCGGCGCTCCGTCTCGGCGAACCGTTGTCCGGATTGGCGATTGTAGTATTCCTGGATCCGGTCGGAGCGTTCCTGTCGTGCCGCATCGGCGGCGGTGCCGAAAATGGCTCCGGCCATGGCGCCGACCAGCGCTCCTTCTGCCGTGTTGTGATGTGAGGCAACCGCCGCTCCGAGAATGGCCCCGGTCACAGCGCCGACTGCGGTCCCGGTCCCGGGAGGAGGTTCGGGAACCACCACAACTTTATGATGCGGGGCGAGATTGGCGGCGCTGGGATCAAAACCGGTCTGTTTTACCCCCCAGAGGTAACACTCATAACTGTCCCGGTCCTGTTGCTCCTGGCTCTGCCCCCTGTTGGGGTAAAAGAAGACTTCGGTTGATGGAGGTGGGGGCTGAACGCTTTCAACCTCCATCTCCGCATAACTGGCCGAAGGAGGCATGCAGGCCGTGAAGCCGGGGAAGATGATCGTTGCCAGCATCAGCATGGTGAAATAATTGCGGCGAAGTGTGGTGGGAACTTGGGCGTGCATTTTCTTTATTTTCTGCAGCATATTTATTCTCCTTATTATTCCCCCGTGCTTCAAAAACTATGATCGGCTGCGGATGTTGTCAAATTTAATTTTGGTTAATATTACCGGAAAAAAGGATGGTCGACCGATACTGTTTTTGATGGTAAATAGGTGGCCGGTGTTGGTAGTGGATAAATTTTAAAATCAATAATGTAAGCATATCAGATGAGAACGTCGTCATGAAACCGAGAATTAAAATAGCTTCCGCCCGAACTCCCGACGGCAGCGAGATGGAACTGTTGCAGCATGACCGGGATTTCTTCATCAAGGTCAACGGCGAGGACCTGATGCACAGCCGGCACTATGAGTCCGAGCTTGAGCTGGCGCGCCTTGGCTGTGCCCGCCTGGGGAGAAGTCAGGAACCTTGTGTCCTGGTCGGGGGACTGGGAATGGGTTATACCCTGCGCGAGACTCTTGATCTGCTCGTTCCGCAGGCCGAGATCGTGGTGGGCGAACTGATGGAAGCGATCGTCGAATGGAATCGGCGGTACTTTGGCGAGTTGAACGGTCGGCCGCTTGAGGATCAGCGGGTGCGGCTGGTAACCGGTGATGTTTTAAAGCTTATTTCTGGTTCCCGGAACAGGTTTGATGCGATTCTGCTTGATGTCGACAACGGGCCAAAGGCGATGACCGATTCCGGGAACAGCCGGTTGTATGGATATGAAGGGGTCATGGCCTGCCGCCAGGCGTTGCGTAAGAAGGGAAATCTGGCCGTCTGGTCGGCCGCTCCCTGCAAGGATTTTGAGGAAATCCTGATCGGTTGCGGTTTCCATGTGCGCCGCTACCGGGTCCCGGCCTACAAGGGGAGTAAAAATCAGTCACGCTTTGTCTGGGTCGCCTCGGAGAGTGAAAAGAGCCTGCCCCCCGGCGGCGGCGAACCGCAACAGCCGAAACAGACCAGCTGGAAGAAAAGTCGGAAAAAACGTTAGTGCAGGGGGTGGCTCTCCCCCTGCACTGATGATCGTCAGCCGGCGGTGGCTGCCAGGGCCTGATTGAGATCCGCCGTGATGTCGTCGATATGCTCAAGACCCACCGAAAGGCGGATGAAGTCGATGGGGGCGCCCGCTGCCGCCTGCTCCTCCGGAGTCAGCTGGGAATGGGTGGTGGATGCCGGGTGAATCGCCAGGCTCTTGGCGTCGCCAATGTTCGCTAAGTGACTGAAAAGCTTCAGGTTATTGATAAATGATTTGCCCGCCTCAAGCCCGCCTTTGATCCCGAAACCCACCAGTGCCCCGAAGCCGTGCCGCAGGTATTTCTTTGCCAGTTTGTGGGTGGGATGGTCGGCAAGCCCGGGGTAGACCACCCAGTTCACCAGGTCGTGATTTTCGAGGTGTTTCGCCACTGCCAGGGCATTGCTGCAATGCCGTTCCATCCGCAGATGCAGGGTCTCCAAACCCTGGATGATCTGAAAGCTGTTGAAAGGGGAGATACAGGCGCCCAGATCCCGCAGGAGAATGGTCCTCGCCCTGATCACGTAAGCGGCATTCAAGACGGCATCACTCCAGACAACCCCGCCATAGGAAGGATCGGGTTCGGTGAACATCGGGAACTTGCCGGACCCGGGCCAGTCGAAATTGCCGCTGTCGATGATGATGCCGCCGATGCTGGTGCCGTGCCCGCCGCAGAACTTGGTCAGGGAATGGACCGAGATGTCGGCGCCGTAATCAAAGGGCCGGCACATGAAGGGGGTCGAGACTGTATTGTCGATGATCAGCGGGATTCCCGCATTGTGGGCGATTTTGGCGATCTTTTCGATATCCGGGGTGTCGAGCCTTGGATTGCCGATGGTCTCGATAAAAATGCATTTCGTCTGCCCGTTGATTGCCGCGGCAAAGGCGTCGGGATTTGAGGCCGCAACAAAGGTGGTGGTGATTCCGTACTGCGGCAGGGTGTGGAGAAAAAGATTGTAGGTGCCGCCGTAGAGGCTCGCCGATGAAACGATGTTGTCGCCGGGGCGGCAGATGTTGATGATCGCATAGGTGATGGCCGAAGAGCCGGAGCTGGTCGCTAAAGCGCCGACCCCGCCTTCGAGATGCATCATTCTTTTTTCCAGAACATCGGTGGTCGGGTTCATGATCCTGGTGTAGATGTTACCGGTGGCTGAAGGATCGAAATCTCCCGGGCGCAAGCCGTCTTTGTCGAGGTTTAAGCGCGGCGCCCAGACCTCGGGCTTTAATGAAAACAGCTGGGCTGCGTCTTCGGTGTCGTTAAAGACGTAACTGGTGGTCTGGTAGATCGGCACGGCCCGGCTCCGGGTGGTCGGATCGGGAGTGTGGCCGGCGTGCAGGACGAGGGTTTCAGGTTTCCAGGACATTGTGAACCTCCGTGACAGGGTGAAAGGATCATGATTAAGAAAATATCTGCTTCCGGACCTGTTGCCGAAAATAGTAAATCAGGCGATTGTTGTTTATACCACAACGTGGCATTAGAATTCCAGTAGTATGCAAAAAAAATATCTGGTTGACACTGAACTCCGGCAAATGACTCTTTGAAAGACCCATCCCCAGGCAGGCTTACCCTCGACAGACTCAGGGTGAGCGGTGGACTCTTTGTTGTGTATGAGTTGTTCTCCTCATCCTGAGCGTGTCGAAGAATGGCTGAAATTCTATCATAGTCAGCGTAACACCTTGAAAACAAGTTTAGATTCAACTAAAACAAATTTTCGATATTTAGAAGAAGGGAGATGAGAAAACGATGTGTGAATTCTGCACCAAGCATGGCGACGGCAAGGTCTGGTTTAAAAATGCGGCAAATTATGCCAACGACCTGATGAGCGATCTCTCCCGGCGGAACTATATCAGGGATTTTTTCACCTCGACCATTGAAGAGGGGATCGTTACCATCGGGCGGCTTGAGACCATCTACCGCAAGAAAAAGATGCTCCCGGAACGGGTGGTCCGGCAGATGGTGGACAAGGCCAACGAGGAGCATTTCGGCCAGGTGGTGACTATTGAGGATATCAGGGAGATTGTCGGCCGGGCGGCAACCGTGGTCAGAATGCCCTGCGCCTGCCGCTGGGCATCGCTGAAGAAAGAAAACCGCTGTTGTTACAGCGTCAGCTATACCCCGGAAACCTGGTACAAGGACCTCGACATGAGTTACTTCGGCAAGGCGGAGGACATGGGGCTTGAGAGTCTCAGTCCGGAGGTGGCAATCAGGCAGATGGAGGAACTGGAAAAAGAGGGGGCGGTCCACACCATCTGGACCATGATCACCCCCTTTATCGGCGCGATCTGCAATTGTCGGCCGGTTGACTGTCTTGGTCTGCGCACCCTCGCCATTGATGTCGAGACCATGTATCGCGGCGAACAGGTGGCCGCAGTTGATAACGCGCTCTGCACCGGCTGTGGGGCGTGTGAAGATGCCTGCCACTTCGGCGCCATCAACAGCAGGGAAGAGGTGGGGGAGTTCCGGGCGGTGATCGATCCCGGAAAATGCTTCGGCTGCGGGCTTTGCCGCAACAGTTGCCCGCATGAAGCGCTTGGGATGGTTGCCCGGCACTGGCGGTAAAGTCTTTTGAGCACCTTCCGCCACAATTATGGCGCTCCAAAATGAAAACCGGAAGCCGATCAGTCGGCTCCCGGTCATTTTCCTGCCAGTTCAGATGAAGTATACGGCTACCTTTTCGTGCTGACATCGGTCAGTGCGCCGAGAAAGGCCACAACGTCGGCGATTTCCTGGGTGTTTAAGGCAACGTTGACCGGATCGACCAGATTCTCTTCCACATCGGGAGTCAGTCCCCCTCTATCGTTATGAAAGCTGACCATTGCGGTTAACGTGGGAAAATATCCGTTGTGCGAATAGGGGGCTGTTTCGGCGACATTTCGTAATGTCGGGATCTTGAATTTCCCGTCTTCACCTGCCTTGACATATCCAAGGCCGAGATCCGGATCAGGGTTTACCAATGGATTGTTCGGCACCCCGATATTGGCATAACCGTAAGTTGTGAAAACCGGGCCGGGCGCGCCTGCCGGCGGGGTAAGAGAATGGCAGGAGTCACAGCCGGCCTTCCTGAATACCGCCAGCCCCCGCGCTTCCGCCGCGGTCAATTCATCGCGATCGTATCTGGAATTGAAAGGATTGAGTTCTCCTGATCGTTCATAGGCGGCAATCAGCCGGGCGATTTCATCGTAAGCGGCAATCGGGTCGTCGAAAAAGGTGGTCCCATAGTTTTCAATAAAGAGCTGGGCGTATTGAGATTCTTCCACCCGCGCAACAACCGATGCCACATCCGGCATATTCATTTCAACGGGATTCAGCGGCGGTCCCTGGGCCTGTTCAGCCAGAGGGTCACCGAGCACTTCCCCGGTCATGCGGCCATCCCAGAACATGCCGCCAATCCATTCTCCGGCAGCGTTCTGAGCGAGGATCGGGCTGTAACCGGCATAAGCGGAGGTCGGGGCATTCCGCCCCCCTAAAGAAATTCCGTCATCCCCTAAAGAGACCATGGTATTCTCGGGATCTCTACTGTTGGTCGGGTCGGCAAAGCCAGATGACCTGTGATGGCAGGTGGCGCAGGATTGGGTTCTGTTCCACGACAGGTCCTTATCCTGATAAAGGTGCCTGCCCATCTGCTCCTGAACGGAGAGATTTGCCGCCATGGCCGAGCCGGCTGATATTGCCAGGGTCATTGCGATCGCGCTTGCTGTGATTTTTTTCATTTGGTCCTCCACGCATTTAATTTGTTGGTAAAAATAAAAATTTCGTCATGCGAGGGTCATTCTTCCATTTTTATCTGGAAAAATTCAATGTGGCCGATTGTCACATCGACCATGCGGGGGACAAGTCTACACCTCATTTTGGAGGGATCAGTGTAATCGGGGGGGGATTCCCCGCATAAGCCAGGGGGATCGGCAATGGTGCGCGACCGGAAATAGTTGCCGCCGGGGACTATTTCAAGGCGGGGCTTAAACTCTGTCCGGGATCAGGGCATTCGACCTCGATCTCGCATTCGCCTTCCGTGCCCGGTTCCGGGGTGAATCCGTAGGATTGATCCGGCAGGTAGGTCTGCCCCTGGTAGGGATTGTGTTCCGAGTTGTTGAAGCAGACCTGGTTGATGTAGCTTAAGATCGGGTCCTCACCCTTGATCAGCGAGAAACCGTTGGTCTTTTCGATGATCATCACCGGGATGGTTTTGATCCCGAGAAGCGAGAGGACCAGTCGGTTCAATGACGGGTCATAGTCGGGGAAGTGTTCCAGCTCCGGATGCTCCAGAGACTCAATGGGCTCGATGGGATTGAAGTGCATTTCGCAACTGTTGCAGTTTTCGAGCGCCTTGATCACGGTCTGGCAATGGGGGCAATTGGCGGAAAAGAACAGATAGAGCTGGTTTTCCGGGGCAATGCAGCTGGTTTTGGCGAAGGTCCCGGAGAGCAGGGTCCGGGTTTTCAGCGACATCTGCGACTGGCCGAAATTCAATGAGCTGAAGGCGATCATTGAGGCTGCGAAAACCGACAGCCCGAGAAATATCTGCCTGCGCCCGCTGATGAGATTCAGAAAGAGAATAACCCCGAAGATGATCAGGCAGTAAGAACAGAGGGTGTGAATCACAAAAACCTGGTAGCCGACCAGCACCCCCTCCGCGCCAAGGCCGGTGAGGAGCAGCAGCGCGGTCCAGCTGAGTTCGGGGTGTGGTCCGGATTGCGGCCTGCGGGCTGCAACAAACAGGGCCAAAAAAAAGAGGAGTCCGGCGAGATTGACGAACAGGGGCGGCACCCTGGTCAGTTCCTCCACCACCTTGCACCCCTGGTTCAGGCAGAACGCCTCACCGCTGAAGAGGATGGTCGCGATCTGCACGCCGATGAAGCCTGCTGCCAGCAGTGCGGTTCCCTGGATTATATTGTCGGTTTTTTTCATTTTCTCAGGATACGCTGTTTCCGGGTTCATCTTGGCCACCAGCAAAAAATTAATGGCCAATATAATCAAATTTTGAAATTTTTCCTACTGGCTCATCCATGGTTGCTGGTCCAATATATAAAAAACCATAAATTCAAAAAATAATTTCAATAAACTTATTGGGTCGGCTAGATTGCGGGAATTATCGGAGGCAACGATTGTAACCATAGTTCTGACTATTAAGGAGACTTCTTGAAAAAGATCATAATTGCAGGATTGTTACTGGTGGTTTTACTGCCGACCGGAGC